>JAIEDJ010000391.1 GCA_029068025.1 Oscillospiraceae bacterium
CTGGCAATCTATTTTAATATTACTAAAAAATATATCAGAAACACAAGTCCCGAAATGCAGGCAAAGTCAATTGAACTTAACAAGTATCTCCCGTTTGAGGAAGATTCCGGGATCGTAAAGCTGGATTCAGAGGTAAAGCTAACCGGTGATCTGCCCGTTATCGACGGTGCGGCGGCGCTGTTTCCCGTGTTTTCGGCGTTTGTAAACTCTGTATATCCATCGGACAGCGTTTTCTTTGACGGAGAGAATTTCACCGAAGGAAGCGCGCTCCATTACACCAACACTCGAGGAGCATACGCGGCTGTCGTTGACGGAACGGCGGACGTGGTTTTCTGCGCTGCTCCGTCGAAGGAACAGCTTGAATATGCCGAGAAAAACGGCGTTGAGCTGGAGCTTGTGCCGATAGGCAGGGAAGCGTTTGTTTTTATCGTCAACAAGAACAATCCCGTTGACGATCTTACCGTTGAACAGGTCAAGGGGATATATTCGGGAAAATACAAGCGCTGGTCGGAGGTCGGCGGCAATAACAAATATATTGATCCGATTCAGAGAAACGAGGGCAGCGGAAGTCAGACGCGCATGCTGTCGTTTATGGAGGGAACTCCGATCAGGCGCAATCCGACTGCGGTTTTCGGGAGCGCGATAGGATTTTCGTTCCGCTACTACGTTGAGGGGATCGTGGAGAACTCCAATGTGAAAATGCTTTCGCTGAACGGCGTATATCCAAGTCCTGAGAATGTCGCGGACGAAAGCTATCCGCTGGTAAACAGCTTTTATGCGGTTTACCGCAAGGGTGATGATAACCCCAATATTCCGTTACTTATCGACTGGATATTATCGGACGAGGGGCAGCGGATTGTTAAGGAGAGTGGTTACGCGCCGCTGAAATCCGACTAAAAAACTTTATGGCTTTTGGTCTTTTGGGCGCGTTATTGTGAAAAATAGTAAAAAATACAAAAAATTCCTTGCAAATTTGTTCGATATGTGCTATAATAAAATTGTATAGTAAAAATGAAGGGGATCAAAAAATGAATATAGCAGTTATAGGTCTGGGGCTTATCGGAGGTTCTATCTGCAAGGCTCTCAAGGCAAATACATTCCATCATATAATGGGTATAGATACCGATCCCGAAACGATCCGCAAGGCACTCGATCAGGGCGCAATCGACGAGGAGATCACTGTTGACAAGCTCGGCGAGGCCAATCTCACGATCGTCGCGCTTTACCCGCTGGCTATTGTGGATTTCGTTAAGGAAAACGCGGACAGATTCCGCAAGGGATCCATCGTTATGGATATCTGCGGCATCAAGGGGTATATAGTGCGGAACTGCACGCCGATACTTGACGAACGCGGCGTTATCTTTATCGGAACGCATCCTATGGCGGGTACGGAGCACTCGGGTTTCGATTACTCGACCGCAACGCTTTTCAACAAGGCTAGTTTTATCATCACGCCTTCCGAGAACACGCCGCAGATCGCCATCGATCTGGTGTCAACGCTCGGCGCGTGTATGAACTTCGGTCAGGTGGTGGTCGCCACTCCCGAACAGCATGATACCAACATTGCTTACACCTCACAATTGGCGCACGTCGTGTCCAACGCATATGTAAAAAGCCCGTCGCTGTTCCGAGCGGACGGATTCTCGGCGGGGAGCTTCCTCGATCTTACAAGGGTCGCATACCTCAACGAGGAAATGTGGTCGAGCCTGTTTATGTGCAACAAGGAAGCGCTGCTGTATGAGGTCAACAACATCATAAACTCGCTGACGGAATACCGCGACGCTATGGAAAACGACGATATCGACACGCTGCGCGAGCTGCTGCGCGTCGGCAAGGAGCGCAAGGAAAAGAGCATGGAGTTTTACGGTCAGGAGCGCAGATAATGTCTGAAAAGCAAAAGCCGAGCTATGTTGTTTCGCTGTGCGGGATCATGTGCGGTCTTGCGCTGTCGCTTATGTTCGTGCTGGGAATGATACCGATGTTTGAATACATCAGCTCGGCAATGGCGGGGATCCTTATCTGGGTGATCCGCGACAGGCTGGGTGTAAAATACGGTCTGGTGAGCTACTTGGCGGTGGGTATACTGTGTCTGCTGATCACGCCGAATTATGAGGCATCGATGATATATCTGTTCCTTTTGGGATATTATCCGATCATCAGGGAATATTTACAGAAGATACGTCTGAAAATACTTCGTATGGCGGCAAAGCTCATGGTGTACGCCGCAGGCGCTGTTGCCGCGTATATGATACTGATCTTTGTATTCGGATTGTCGGATCTGTTTGATGGGATGGATGATTTCGGAAAGTACAGCTCATTGGTGCTGCTTGGGTTTGGGGCATTCGCGTTTGTGATGTACGATATATTTCTGGGACTGTTTGATCCGTTCTATCAAAATTGCCTTAAGCCGAAGATACGGAAAAGAATGAAATATTAAGGAGATAGCCTATGGAAAGAATTCCTCAGCGTTCGGAGGTATCCGCGGAGAATAAATGGAAGATCAACGATATTTACGCGTCCGATGAGGCATGGGAAAAGGATCTTGCAAGGGCAGGGGAGTTTGCGGAAAAGATCTCCTCATATAAGGGACAGCTGTGTTCTTCTGCCGAAAAGCTGCTGGAATATCTCAAGCTCGACGACGATATGTCGCTGATCTTCGACAGTCTTATAAATTATGCTCAGCGCAAGGGCGATGAGGATACTCGCGCTGCGAAGTATCAGGAGATGTGCGGCAGGCTGGAAATGCTGTATGTTCAGATCACGGGCGCTTCCGCTTATGTCACTCCGGAGCTGCTTTCTGTATCCGATGAGGATATGGAGCGGTTTTATAAGGAACGCCCGGAGCTTGAATTATACCGCCGCGCGCTGGATCGTATCAGAAAGCGCCGTGAGCATATTCTTTCCGAAAACGAGGAAAGGATAATCGCGCTGACGGGTGAAATGATGGGAACTCCCGATAATATTTTCTCTATGTTCAACGACGCGGATCTGAAATTCCCGGATGCTGTGGATAAGGACGGGGAAGCGCGCCAGGTAACGCATGAGAGCTATATCCCGTTAGTGCAGAGTGAGGACAGGGTTCTCAGAAAATCGGCGTTTGAGTCGATTTATCATACCTATGAGGGCTTTAAAAACACAACGGCGGCGACACTTGCCGCACAGGTGAAAACGCTTGTTTTCCGCGCACGTGCAAGGAAGTACAACAGCACTCTGGAAGCCGCGCTGGACGGCACAGAGGTAGATCGATCGGTTTACCGCAGCCTTATCGAGGCAGTCCACGACAATATGCAGCTTATGCACCGATATGTCAAGATCCGTAAGAAGGCTCTGGGTCTCGACGAGCTGCACGCATATGATCTGTACGTTCCGATAGTCGGCGGGGTAGAGGACAATGTTTCATTCGAGCAGGCAAAACGCGAGGTTTACGAGTCGCTTGCTCCAATGGGAGAGGAATACCGCGCGATATTCCGCGAGGGTATGGAGAACGGATGGATAGACGTTTATGAGAACGAGGGCAAGCGCAGCGGCGCGTACTCCGCGGGAGCAAAGGTTCACCCGTTCGTATTGTTAAACTATAAGAACACACTGAATTGGGAATTTACGCTGGCTCACGAGATGGGGCACGCGATCCATTCATATCTGTCAAACAAGAATCAGCCGACAGTATATTCGGATTATGTTATCTTTGTAGCGGAGGTAGCTTCGACCTGCAACGAAAGCCTGCTTATGCAGTATCTTCTGAAAAATACAAACGACAAAAAGCGCAGGGCTTTTCTTGTCAACTATTTTCTTGAACAGTTCAGGACCACTTTGTTCCGCCAGACCATGTTCGCGGAGTTTGAGCTGATGATCAACGAGAAGATCGAGCGCGGCGAAAGCCTCACCGCCGAGAATCTCTGCGAGATGTATCATAAGCTGAACGCGGATTATTACGGCGGTGACCTTATTGTTGACAGCGAGCTGGATATGGAA
Source organism: Oscillospiraceae bacterium (assembly GCA_029068025.1). Taxonomy (GTDB): domain Bacteria; phylum Bacillota; class Clostridia; order Oscillospirales; family Ruminococcaceae; genus CAG-115. The sequence goes on from JAIEDJ010000391.1 coordinate 3,973, forward strand.
TGGGCAAGGATCCCGCATTTCTATTACAATTATTATGTATATCAGTATGCTACGGGCTTCTCTGCCGCAATAGCTCTTTCGCAGCGGATATTGAACGAAGGAGAGAGCGCCGTGAAGGATTATATCGGTTTTTTGAGCGGCGGCTGTTCGACGGATCCTATTTCGCTGCTGAAGGGCGCGGGAGTCGATATGACAGGCAAGAAGGCTGTTGAGGACGCAATGAAGCTGTTTTCGTCGCTGCTTGATGAGATGGAAGAGGTGCTTGGCATTTGATCGCAGACGAAAAGAACGTCTTGAATCCAACGGTGGGGAAGCTCGCTGAAAAACTTTGCCGCAGCAGTATGTTTCCGACGCTGATCGTTGACGATCTTCTGTGCTGTGTTTACAGCTCTCATCCGAAAATCGTGCCTGTCGGAACGCTTCTTTCGCTTTTTCTCAAGGAGCCGCCGGTATCCCCGCTGAAAAAGGAAAGAGACGTGATCCTTTTTCTGAATAATGTTTCTTATTGCGCGAGATTTATCCCCATTGACAAAACTTACAGTTTTTGTCAGTTGTTGGATTTTTCCTCCATAATGACATTGGCGGCTTGTACCGATATGTATTCCATAATAGAGCAGCGGTTTTCTTTACTGAGAGATTGTTTGGATAATATCCGCAATTTTGTTAAAAAGCTGGAGGAAGAGCTTCCGTCCAAATCCAGAGTGAGATATATGCAGATGGTGGATATCAGCGCGGAAACTGACAAGTTTGACAGGTTGCTGACAGGTATGTCCGATTACATTTATATGTCACTATCGCCGAATGAAAGCGATCAGATCATTGATACTCACGGAATGGTAGACTGGATCGTCAAAAGATCAAACTCAGTTCTTGAGCAGTCGGGAAAATGTCTGGAATTTATAACCGACGTTGACGCATTTTATATCTGCGCCAATCAAAGATATGCGATCATCTCGATTTTAAACGCTGTCCAGAACGCTCTGCTTTATTCTCCGGTCATGGATACTCCTGTGGTGTCACTGACTAAGG
>JAIEDJ010000392.1 GCA_029068025.1 Oscillospiraceae bacterium
ACCTTATTCGCTGGGCGGACAGAAACGGTAAGGCGCACCCCGAGTTTATGATAAGCTCCGAGTGTCCGCGCTTCGCTTCGGGCGACGCTAAGGGTCTCATCAAGGACACGGTTCGCGGAAAGGATCTGTTCATTCTTGTGGATGTCGGCAACTACAGCTGTACTTACAAGCTGTTTGACCGCGAAAATTATATGTCGCCCGATGATCACTATGCCGATCTCAAGCGCATTATACAGGCGGCAAGCGGCAAACCGCACCGCATTAACGTAATTATGCCGCTGATGTACGGCGGAAGGCAGCACAGACGTACTTATCGCGAGTCGCTTGACTGCGCGTTCATGCTTCAGGAGCTTCAGTCGATGGGCGTTCAGAACCTTATTACCGTTGACGCGCACGATCCGAGAGTATGTAACGCCGTGCCTCTTATGGGCTTTGACAACGTGATCCCGTCTTATCAGGTGCTTAAATCCATGTTCGCGAACTTCCCCGATCTGGTGGTGGACAAGGATCAGTTTATGGTAATAAGCCCCGATGAGGGAGCGCTCGGCAGAAATACGTTCTACGCGTCCGTTCTGGAAGTCGAGATGGGTATGTTCTACAAGCGCCGTGATTACTCTACGATAGTAAACGGCAGAAATCCGATCGTTGCTCACGAATATCTCGGAACATCTGTTGAGGGCAAGACCGTTTTTGTAGCGGACGATATTATTTCCTCCGGAGAGTCTATGCTCGATATCGCGAAGTCCCTTAAGAAGCGCAACGCAAAGCGTTTCTTCGCGTACGCGACCTATGGTATCTTCACCAACGGTCTGGAGTCGTTTGATAAGGCGTATGAAGACGGAATGATCGACGCGGTTTTCAGCACGAATCTCACCTACAGAACGCCTGAGCTGCTTAAGCGTCCATGGTACAAGGAGGTCGATGTTTCAAAGTACATCGCATATTTTGTCGCGTGTATCAACCGCGAAACCTCCGTCAGCAGCGTAATTGATTCTCACGAGAAGATCAAGACGCTTCTGCGCGAGCACAAGGGGCTGTAATATGCCGTTAGCTGACAGGATCCGTCCCGCCGCGTTGGAAGACGTGGTGGGACAGCAGCATTTACTGGGCGCTGACAAACCGCTCAGACGTGTTGTGGAGCAGGGAAATATCCCGAACATGATCTTTTACGGTCCGTCCGGAGTGGGAAAGACCACCGTCGCGCGTATCATTGCCGAATCGGCAAATATGCGGCTGCATAAGCTCAACGGAACGTCCGCCTCCACGGCGGATATCAAGAGCATCGTTTCCGAGATAGACACGTTTCTCGGCTGCAACGGAATTCTGCTGTACCTTGATGAGATACAATATCTCAACAAAAAGCAGCAGCAAAGTCTGCTCGAATATATCGAGGACGGCAGCATTACGCTGATCGCGTCCACCACCGAGAATCCTTATTTTTATGTGTACAACGCGATCTTGTCCCGAAGCACCGTGTTTGAATTCAAGCCTGTAAGCCCTGAGGATCTTGAAAGAGCGGCGCGGCGCGGCTTCTCGGAGATATCCAAGGAAAACGGCACTGAGTTTGATGTTTCGGACGACGCGGTGAAGTATATCTGTCACGGAGTGGGCGGGGATGTCCGCAAGTGCCTGAACACCGTGGAGCTGTGCGCGCTGTCTGCTGTGGACGGTAAAGTCACGCTGGATATTGCGAGAGAGCTTACTCAGCGCAGCAATATGCGGTATGACCGTGACGGAGATCAGCATTATGATCTTTTGTCCGCGCTGCAGAAGTCCATTCGCGGCTCGGACGAAAACGCCGCGCTGCATTACGCGGCGCGGCTGATAGACGCGGGTGATATCATCTCGCTGTCAAGGCGGCTGCTGGTAATTGCAGCCGAAGATATAGGGCTGGCGTATCCGCAGGCTATTCCGATCGTTAAGGCGTGTGTTGACAGCGCCATGCAGCTTGGACTTCCCGAGGCGCGGATACCTCTCGCAAACGCAATCATTCTGTTGGCGACATCTCCCAAATCCAACAGCGCCTACAACGCGATAAACGCGGCGCTTGCGGACGTTCAGAACGGCGTTGTCGGGGACTTTCCGCGGCATTTGCAGAATAAGCACTATGACGGAGCGGACGCGGAGGTGCGCGGACAGCATTATCTGTATCCGCACGATTATCCGAATCATTATGTAAAGCAGCAGTATCTTCCAGACGCACTTAAGGACAAGGTATACTATCACTTCGGCGACAACAAGCTGGAGAAGGCGGCGGAAGAGTATTGGAGGAATATCAAAAAATAGTTTCGATCTGCTTTGCGGCGGACTCGGAGGAGTAGTGCCAGCGGTCGATATGACCTTCATCAATGAAATATTTCAGCTCGTCTGGCTGAGGCACGTCATCAAACGGTTCAAACGTGTCCACAATGACGAGCTTTATTTTCATCTTTTCGGGAATGATGGCTTTTATGTAGACGCTGGCGGACTGATTGATGAATACGTTGTCGCGCGGTTCGGCAAGCCCCGCGAGATTGGGGGCAAGCTCCACAAAAACGCCGTAGCTTTCCACGGAGCGTATGATCCCGGTGACGGTCTCGCCTTGGGAGAACTTTTGCGCATTCTGCTCCCAGGTTCCGAGAAGCTCCTTGTGTGAAAGGCAGACCCTGCCGTTTTCAAACGACTTTATAACGGCACGGATATTTTGTCCGACATAGAATCTGTCGGACGGGTGAGATATCCGCGATACGGAGATAAGGTCTATCGGAATAAGCGATGGTATACCGCAGCCTATATCCACAAAGCAGCCGAATTGTTCGAGATGTGTCACCTTTGCGTTGATGATGTCACCGGGAAGCAGCTTTGATATGAAGTCGCGCTCACACATCTCCTGAGCTTCGCGGCGGGAGAGCAGGGCGTATTCGCCGTATTCGTCACGGGATATTTCTTTGACGACAAAGCAGACGGGCTTGTTTACCCGTGAAATAAGCGCGATATCCTTTGTCGTGCCCTCGGTGATACCGAGAGCGCCCTCCTCGCGCGGGATCACTCCGCGCATACAAGGCAGATCAACAATGAGATCGTGCCTGCTGTCGCATACGCAGCAGCGTGCTTCCAGTATTTTTTGAGACCGTATACATTCCGAGAGCGCGTCGGCGGATCTCAGGCAGGAATCGTTTTCCGCTGTTCCCAACAGCAGACCTTCGGGTAGGTAATTAAACATTTTGTACCTCCGGTTATATTATTTTCTCTAAATAATATGAAGGTACGCGCGTATTTATTACAAGAAAAAGCGGGATCTGCCTTTATGACAGATCCCGTTTTTTATTACATCATCGGCGCGAACAGTCTAAGCAGCGCTCTTATCATTCTGACAAAGATATTGACATTGCAGCAATCGCCATAGGTCACTTCCTGGCATTTTTCAAGCGTTTCGAGATAATCCTTCTTGACGTCTAGTATACATTCGGTCTTGTACATCCATGTTGCGCACTCAAAGTGCAGGTAAAGGCTGCGGAAATCCAGATTTATCGTTCCGACTACCGCTGTGGTATCATCGGATACAAAATTCTTTGCGTGAATGAACCCGGGCGTGTACTCGTAGATCCTTACGCCGTGCTTTGTAAGGTGCTTGTAGTTCGCCCTGCTCACCGCATGAACAAACCACTTATCAGCAACGTGCGGCGTGATGATCCTTACATCGACTCCGCTCTTTGCCGCGAGAATAAGCGCTGTGGACATTTCATTATCTATAACAAGGTAGGGTGTTGTGATATACACATACTTTGACGCGGAGTTTATGATATTGAGATATACGTTTTCCCCGACTGGTTCGTCGTCAAGCGGGCTGTCGGTGAAGGGAACGATAAATCCGCTGCTTTTTTTGTACGGCGCTATATCCTCCGCCTGCGGCATATATGAGTTGATCGAGGCCGCCTTGCCGGCGGTAAGATAGTTCCACATCGTGAGAAACATCATTGTGAAGCTCCACACCGCTTCGCCCTTGAGCATAACGGCCGAGTCCTTCCAATGACCGTGCTTTTCGTATTCGTTGATATATTCGTCCGCGAGATTGATACCTCCGTTGAACGCGGTGTGTCCGTCTATGATAAGTATCTTGCGGTGATCTCGGTTGTTCATCTTTGCCGACCATATAGGCTTGAATTTGTTGAACACGCGGCATTGGATCCCCATAGCTTCAAGCTTCTTATCATATTTATATGGAAGAGTGAACAGGCAGCCTATATCGTCGTACACAACGCGGACATCCACTCCCTCTTTGACCTTGCGGGCAAGGATCTCAAGGATCGTGTTCCACATCTTTCCTTCTTGTATAATGAAGTACTCCAGAAAAATGAAGCGCTTTGCATTTTCAAGCTCGCGTATCAGAGTCTCGAATTTGGCTTCTCCTATCGGAAAATATTGTGTGACGGTGTTTTTATAGGTGGGATAACCGCCGTACTGCATAAGATATCGTGCCTGCTTTTCAGCGTCCGACGAGTCACCCCACAGATCGTCAAGTGATTCGGGCTTCTGCGCGAGAAGAAGACGTTCTTCCTCATTGTATTTGTTCATTCTTTTCCGCAGGCGGTTTCCCGACTTTGAGTTCCCGAAAAAGACATAGAACATCACGCCGAAAATCGGAAATGTCAGTATGGTGATGATCCACGCTATCTTATAGCTTGGGTTCATTTCCGAGCTTACGATCGCGATGGTCATTATCAGTCCCAGCAAAACAAACGCGGGATAGGAATAAGTATATGCCGTACCGAGCGTCCAGAACAGCGAGATCAGGTAGCCGACCTGGATCAGTATTCCGATAACGCACACGGTGGTTCGGTTGAAGATGAGCTTCAACAGCTTGACTAACAGGTTCATAGACTCACCTCTTG
>JAIEDJ010000393.1 GCA_029068025.1 Oscillospiraceae bacterium
CCCAGCTTCCCTTCTTGATCATAGCGCTGATACCCTCGGGCAGCATTCTCGGAAGATTCTCGTAGAATCCGCCGCCCGTGATGTGAGAAATACCCTTGACGCTGACCTTTGAGATCAGATCAAGCACAGGCTTCACATAAATTCTCGTGGGAGTGAGCAGCGCTTCGCCCAGCGACTTTCCAAGCTCGGGAACAAACCCCTTGAGCTTCTGATCGTTGATGTTGAACACCTTGCGAACAAGCGAGAAACCGTTCGAGTGAACGCCGCTCGACGCGATACCGATCACCGCGTCCCCCGCCTTGATCTTCGAGTTGTCGATAATATCGCACTTGTCAACGATACCCGTCGAGTAGCCCGCGATATCATACTCGTCCTCGGGCATCATTCCGGGGTGCTCAGCGGTCTCGCCGCCGACCAGCGCACAGCCGGCCATAACGCAGCCGTCAGCCACACCCTTGACGATAGCCGCCACCTTCTCGGGAACGTTCTTTCCGATGGCGATATAGTCCAGAAAATACAGCGGCTTAGCTCCGCAGCAGATTATATCGTTTACGCACATAGCCACCGCGTCAATGCCGATAGTGTCGTTCTTGTCCAGCATCATGGCGATCTTGAGCTTGGTGCCCACGCCGTCCGTGCCGCTGACCAGGATCGGTTCCTTGATGCCCGTAAGATCGAGCTGAAACAATCCGCCGAATCCGCCGATCCCCGAAATGCAGCCGGGGATCATAGTCCGCTCAACGTCCTTCTTCATCAGACGCACAGACTCATACCCGGCGGTAACGTCAACGCCTGCCGCCTTGTAGCTTTCGCTGTAACTTTTCATTTTAACTCCTTATCTGAATTTGCAATTCACGAACCGCGCAAGCCCACTCGCTGCGCCCGCTCCGGCTTGTGCTAGCCGGTTGGCGCAAATTGTCACGCTTCGCTGCGCGCCAACCGCTTTCGCAAATTGCCATTATTCTTCAAACTTAGTCTCAAACTTGTCCTTCGGGAACTCGTCCGGAACATCTATCGGATACTTTCCGGTAAAGCAGCCGCTGCAGAACTTGCAGTGCGGATTCTCCGCGATATTCACGACATTCTCCACACTCAGAAATCCGAGCGAATCCACGCCTATGATCTTTGCGATCTCCTCAACGGAGTGCTTGTTCGCGATGAGGTTTTCCTTGCTGTCTATGTCCGTTCCGAAATAGCACTCGCTGACAAACGGCGGCGCGGATATCCGCATATGGATCTCCTTCGCTCCCGCGTTGCGCAGCAGCTTCACGACCTTCGCTGAGGTAGTTCCGCGCACGATACTGTCGTCGACCAGCACAACGCGCTTTCCCTCAACCGTCTCGCGGATAACGTTCAGCTTGATCTTGACGGAATTCTCGCGCATACCCTGTGTGGGCTGAATGAACGTCCGCCCGATGTATCGGTTCTTGATGAACCCGACCCCGTAAGGGATCCCCGATTCCTGCGAGAATCCCAGCGCCGCGTCCAGACCGCTGTCCGGACAGCCGATAACAACATCCGCCTCGCACGGGTGCTCCTGCGCGAGGAATTTTCCCGCTCTGAGCCGCGCCTTGTGTACCGAAGCGCCCTCGATCACCGAGTCGGGACGCGCGAAGTACACAAACTCGAACACGCACATCGAGCTTTCCTGTCCGCAGTGCGTCTTTATGCTGTCAATGCCCTTCTCGTCGATCACGATGATCTCGCCCGGCTCCAGATCGCGTATAAACGTCGCGCCGATACTGTCGAACGCGCAGGTCTCGCTCGCGACCGCGTAGCCCTCATCGTTCGGGAGCTTCGCCAGCGAAAGCGGACGGAAACCGTGCGGATCACGCGCCGCGATCAGCTTCTTCGGCGACATAATGCACAGCGAATACGCGCCCTTGATCTTATACATAGCACGTTCCACAGCCGCCTGAATAGAACCGCTCTCCAGTCTCTCGCGGGTGATAGCGTAGGATATGACCTCCGTGTCGCTAGTGCTGTGGAAAATAGCGCCGTTCATCTCAAACTCGCGGCGAAGATCCAGCGCGTTGATGAGATTTCCGTTATGCGCTATTGCCAGCGCGCCCTTTATGTGCCGAACCGTCATAGGCTGACAGTTCGCGGTGTTAACGTTTCCGGTTGTTGAGTAGCGCACATGACCGACCGCGATCCTGCCGTCCTCAAACTCGTCAAGAACACGCTGCGTGAACACCTCGTTCACCAGCCCCAGTCCCTTGTGGGTCTTGAACACGCCGCGCTCGTTTACAACGATACCGCAGCTTTCCTGACCGCGGTGCTGAAGCGCGTACAGCGCAAAATATGCCGAACTCGCGACGTTGGTCGGCTTGTTGGTGTAGATACCGAAAACTCCGCATTCCTCATGAATACTATTAAACATCTTAACCCCTTATTTTAAAGCAATTAGCGAACCGGGCAAACCTACGTTCGCTTCGCTCACTCCGATTTGCCCTAGCCGCCCGCACTCGCTCCACTTCGTTGCGCTCGCACGGGTGCTTTCGCGAATTGCCTGCGTCTATCGCAGGTTGATCCGAATTTGACTTTCCTTAACCGAAAATTCTCCGCATCATCTCGTTATAAGCGTCCTCAACGCCGCCCATATCTCTGCGGAAGCGATCCTTATCCAGCTTCTCATGGGTAGTGGAATCCCAGAAGCGGCAGGTATCGGGCGAGATCTCATCCGCAAGCAGGATCTTGCCGTGGAAGCGGCCGAACTCGATCTTGAAGTCGATAAGATCAACGTTGATCTCCTTAAAGAACTTCAGCATAAACTCGTTTACCTTAAACGCGTACTTCGCGATAGTGTCGATCTCTTCCTTTGTAGCGAGATCAAGCGCCAGCGCGTAATAATCGTTAATGAACGGATCGCCGAGATCGTCGTTCTTGTAGCTGAATTCCAGCGTCGGGCAGGAGAGCTTTCTGCCCTCCTCAATACCGAGCTTCTTAGAGAAGCTGCCGGCAGCCACATTGCGCACGATGACCTCCAGCGGAACGATCGAAACCTTCTTGACAAGTGTCTCACGGTCGGAAAGCTCCTCCACCAGATGAGTGGGAACGCCCTCCTTCTCAAGCAGATCGAACATATAGTTCGTCATCTTGTTGTTGATAACGCCCTTACCGACGATGGTGCCCTTCTTCTCGCCGTTAAACGCCGTAGCGTCATCTTTGTAATCTACGATAACCAGATCGGGATCGCTCGTCGCGAAAACCTTCTTTGCCTTTCCCTCATAAAGCTGTTCGCCCTTTGTTACGTTTGCCATTTTATGTTCCTCCTATTTTGAATTTGCAGTTTCCGCAGTTATTTAAAAGAATTTCAAAATTCTCAATTGGCCGCATTATGCTCCGCAAAACGCTCACGCTCCGCGAGCGTTTTGCGAAGCATAATGCGTGCGCTCTGCTTAGCCGTCAATTGAGAACCGGTCAAAATTTTTCTTAAGAAAAAGTAGGTGGGTCGGCTTGCCGACACTCCGGACACTTTTTGAAATTCACTGCTCAATTAATTCGTTGATCTTGGCTTTTTCTACAGACCGCGCCAAGCCGCCGGCTTTCCTATCACATGAAAACCGCGTCTTTTACAGTTCTATATAATACGGACAGATGTCCGCATACGTTCCGTTGTCCAGTCTGAACCCGCCGGGAATAGTCCCGAGCTGAGTAAATCCCAGCCGCTTATACAGCCTCCGCGCCCGAACGTTCTCCGCGACGACCGCGTTGAATTGCAAAACGCGAAATCCAAGCTCCTTTGCCGCCTTCATACAGTCGCGAACCAGCGCCTCGCCGACGTGCTTTCCGCGCTGCCCCGACGCTACAGCATAGCTTGCGTTGCAGATATGCCCGCACCGCCCGACGTTGTTCGGGTGGAGAATGTACATTCCGACGATCACCCCGCCGTCCTCGGCAACTCCGCAGCGGCTCTGCGCCGCGAAGAACTCCGCGCCCGAGCGCTCGTCTAGCCTATCCTCCTGCGGGAACGCGTTCCCTTCGTCCACGACCTCGTTCCAGACCGAGATCATCGCGGAAACGTCGTCCGCCGCGTACTCTCTTACCGTCATGGTGTTACAGAGTCTCCAGCTCCATCTGCAGCTTGCGGTCCTTCTCGTTGATCTGCTCGATCATCTGACGCTTGCAGACCGACAGCTGAGCGGAAAGCGCCTCGTTCGACAGCGCGAGTATCTGCACCGCCAATATAGCGGCGTTCTTCGCTCCGTCCACCGCCACGGTAGCCACGGGTATCCCGGACGGCATCTGAACGGTAGCCAGCAGCGCGTCCAGCCCGTCAAAGTTCTTCGAGCTGCACGGCAGTCCGATAACGGGCAGCGTAGTATGCCCCGCGACAACTCCCGCGAGATGAGCCGCCATACCCGCCGCGCAGATGATAACGCCGAAATCGTTTCCCTTTGCCTTTTCCGCGAAATCACAGACCATCCGCGGAGTTCTGTGCGCCGACATGATGTGGCACTCATATTCCACGCCGAAGTTTTTCAGCTCAACGACAGCCTTCTTAACGATGTCCCAATCGCTGTCGCTGCCCATGATGACCGCAACCTTTTTAGTAGCCATAGTTACCTTCCTTTCAAAAAACAAAAAATAGCTGTATTTTTCGGTACAGCTAAAGTAAAAATTGCATTTTTCGTGCAAAAATACCGTAAGCATCCGAAAAGGACTTGTAGGATAATACCAAAATATCCACGGCCGATCTCTCCTGTCAAACGGTATTGATAGCTTTCAGAGCAGCACCTCGCAGACTGTCGGAACAACACTCGCGCAATATTGCTCTATTTATATTTTACACTATATTTTGCGGAATTGCAAGCGGTTATTTGATTTTTCGCAAAATATATAGAATAATTCACTGAAAATCTT
>JAIEDJ010000394.1 GCA_029068025.1 Oscillospiraceae bacterium
CTCCTCATCATTCAGCGCGAGGATCGCTTTTTTCTCGTTTTCGATCCTGCATACATTGCAAAGTCCCTCAAACCGCATAGTTCTGCCGCACTGCGGGCATTGACAACTCATAGATCACTCACTCGCTTTCCAGAACAGGCTCAAACGTGCCGTCCATATTCCGTACTATAAGACCCTCTATCTCCAGGTTTGTAAGCACCTCGGACACCTCGGCAAAATCTCTGCCGGTCTTGTCGATGATCCGGTCCTCGTCCGCAGGACGCTCAAACAGCAGCTTTATGACCTCCGCCTCAATAGGGGAAAGCTGTGACAGCCGCTCGGGATCATGATCTTTTTCGTTATTGTCCCGCGGCTGCTGATCTGATTTTTTGCCGGACTTCTTCACTGATTTTTTGGACTTGTCCGACTTTTCGGAAGACAAATTCTTAGGAGCTTGCGGAGATTTTGGAGATTTCGCGTTTTTGGCTATCTTCTCCATAAGCTCAGCGCCGATATTCTCTCCCGTTTTACTCAGCGAGAACGCGTTGAAAATATCATCATACCCGAACACGGAAACAGCGCCCTCGCGCAGCAGCGGGATAACTCCCGCGCAATCGCGCGAAAATATATCGTGCGGCGGTATGCAGAAGATCTCCCTTCCTTGTTCGAGAGCGTGAGCCGCGGTCAGCAGCGCTCCGCTTTTCTCGCCCGCCTCCAATACGATAGTGCCGTGTGACAGTCCCGAGATGATCCTGTTTCTGATGTGAAAATAGCCCGGAAAACTCCTCGCGTTCGGCAGCAGCTCGCTTATCACCGCGCCGCCGTTATCCACGATATCCCGCTTGAGCTTTGCGCTGTCGGCGGGATAATTTACCAGGATCCCGCACCCCAGCACACCGACGGTCTTTCCGCCCGCGTCCAGACAGGCACGATGCGCGGCGCTGTCCAGACCGACAGCCAGGCCGCTGATTATTGCCGTACCGCGCTCCGCTAAAGCACCGCAGATACCCTTAGTCGCTTTGATACCGTATTCCGACGCTTTCCGCGTGCCTACCGCCGAAATGCACAGGCGCTCGTTCAAGCCCTTAAGATCTCCCGCGACAAACAGCACGATCGGCGGATCCTCGATATGGCGGAGCAGCTCGGGATATTCCTCATCGTCAATGGCGATGACCCGCACGTTGTTGTCAGCGCAGAGCTTAAGCAGCTTGCGGACGTCGCCCAGGCGCACTTCTTTGGCGCGGCGCTTTTCGTTTTCGCCGAGAAACAGCAGATTCCCGTCGCGGATCTGTCCGGCGGCTTTTATCGCGTCATAGCCGCAGTTATGTAAAATAAAATTCGTCCTGCGGTTGTGCGGCTGCATTACAAGCAGCAGCCAGAGCCAGACGTCGACAGAGCACTTTTCCAAACGTTTCACTCCTTATTTAAAAGAATTTCAAAATTCGAACTTGACTGCACGCTTCACTTCGCGCAAGCGCTACGTTACGCTTAGCAGCCAAGTCCGAACCGGTCGAAAAAATTTTTTATTATTTGTTAAAATTTTTTCGACACTTTTTGAAATTCACTGAACGATCGTCAGTTAATCTTGGCGTTATAGCCTTTGATGCGTGTTTATTGCGCTGTTCTTGGCTTAACGCGCCTTTGATGCGATTTTATCGCGTTGACCTCGATCTTTTTATACAAACCGGAACGACATTCACGCACGATCGTTCTCGTTTTTGATAACTGACACCGCCAATATTGAGGTATAGATCAAGGAATATCCTCCGAAAACATATGTTATGATCAAAGGGAGAATATCACTGAAAAGCATACGGCTCGCGAACACCAGCACAATATCCAGCAGGAACGCGGGTACGGCGCTGTACAGTATGAACCGCTCAGGCTTTATCCCGTATTTTTGCTCCAGACGGCGGCAGGACCGCACCGACCCGGCGCTGTGCGCCGCCAGAACAGCGATCTCGGTCAACGCGGCAAGTAAGCTCGGCCGAATGATAAGCATAGGCAGAGCACAAAAGAAAACAAGCGGGTTTCCGATAAATACAAGCGCGGCGTTAATAAATTGCTCTTTATAGCTTTGCTGTTTCATGACCTGCTCCTTTCGGTCAAATGCACATTGACAAAAAACGACTATGATCTACTCAAATTTTGAAGCGGCAGCAGTTAAAAATATCATATAAAATACAGAATATCCGCCGCAAAATATTGAAATGACAAAAGGAATATAAGCCGAGTCACCCATGCCCTCAGCAGAGCACAAAAAAATTATCGCAAACACCGCAAAAGCCAGATTAAGCGCAAACGCGGGAAGCGCGCCGCACATAACATACCTGCCGGGCGTTACGCCGAATCTGCACTTGAAACGTCGGCAGGAAAACACCGACCCGACAACGTGCGCCGCAAAAAACGCAAGCATAAACAGCACGGAGAATGTGTGGAGTCCGGGAAAAAAGAGCACCGCAAGCGGGACAGCAAATATCAGCAAATTCCCGAACACGATCAGAAAAGCCTTAGCACAAACCTTTGTCATGCTTTTCTCCTTTCGATCAAATGCCGAATCCACAGCGCCGCCGAAATAACAAGACAGCAGTCAAGCGCGTATATTACAGCAAAGAACACAGCGACTGTAAGCCCGTTGATGTCCATGCCTTTGTTGATACTGTCGGATAATACCATCAGCAAAAATATCGCCAACGATATCAAAAAAGCCGGCAGAGCGCAGAGACACACATATTTCCGCGCTCCAAGCTCATATTCATCGTTAATGCGCCGCTGCAGGCGCAAAGCTATCACGGCTTGCGGCAGCGCGGTGATGATCAGACCGAGCCAGATAAGATATATACTGCCAAGCGGCGGGATCAGATACAGAAAAAACGCAGCAAGAATAAACCCTATAGGGCAAATCAGCGCGTTTCCGAATACGGCAAGCAGCTTTACCTTAAGAGGAATTTTCATGACTTGATCCTTTCAACGCAGACATTAGCTCTTGAATATGATCGAAACCGCCGCGCAGCGGCACATTAACCGGTTGCTGTGATCAAACCTTGAACACCGCCGAGGTGAACGCGGGCAGTGTCAGTCCTCCAAGCTCCATAATATTTCCGGTGAGCAGATCCTCCGCCTGACCGCCGCGGTTGAGATTGAATGTAAACGGCGCGCCGTCCGCGTTGATAACGGTAAGCAGAGTTTCTCCGCCCGCAGAGCGCGAGAACGCGTACTGACGGTTGGTGAGCTGGACTTGCTTATAGTCACCCTCAGCGGCAGCCGGGTGATCCTTCTGGATCTCAGCGAGCTTGTTGATATGCGCGGTAAGGTCACGGTGACCCTCTGACTTCATCTTCTCAAGATCGAATTCGGGACGCAGCGCGTCATCTCCTCCGCCGCGCTTGTCGCCCTCAATGGCGAACTCGCTTCCGTAGTAAACGGACGGGATACCCGGCATCATAAACATCAGCGTGTAGATCAGCGGCAGATGCTCCTTGGTCTTAAGTATGGAAGCCACGCGCGTTACGTCGTGATTGTCAACAAACGTATACAGGTGCTTTCCTCTGTAAAGGCACCAGTTCTCGCTGCCGAACTGACGGTTGATCGAGTGCGCGATCTCGAACATATTCATGTCGTTAAAGCTTGAGAAAAGTCCCTTGTAGCACTCGTAGTTTGTAACGGAATCCAGCATCTGATCGTTCATCCACATATTGTAATCGCCGTGAAGCGTCTCGCCGAGCAGGAAGAAGTCCTCCGACAGCCACTTGCAGTGACCGCGCAGCTCCTTGAGGAAGTTCTGATCGAGACAGTACGCAACGTCCAAGCGCAGACCGTCGAGCCCGAACTCTTCCTTCCAGCCCGTGATAACATCCTTGAGATATTGCTTTACCTCGGGGTTGTAGAGATTG
>JAIEDJ010000395.1 GCA_029068025.1 Oscillospiraceae bacterium
GCTTATTGTTCGCCTTTGCATAAAACAGCATAACGATCCCGTCAAGATCTACACGAAAAAACTCCTCATTCAGATCAACGTACTTTCCGCCGATCTCGGGCGAATATTCGGAATATAACCAAAAACCCGCCGCCCCGAAATACGGAACGATATCCGCGTTAATATCCATAGCTAATATCTCTCCCAAAATTCAGCGGCTGACCCGGGATCTGCTGTAAATATAAAACAGCTCCTGACTCGGCAACCAGCCCTTTTCCATTTGCGGAAAATCCTTGTCGAATTCGGCAGCCGCAGCCTGGTCGAATTCATACGCGGAACTTTCCTCAAATATCCACTCGTTTCCGTACAGAGCGCCTTCCCTGAGCTCCTTGACAAGCAGCGCCACGGGATATACGCCCTCGGACAGCGCGACATTGTACTTTTTGCAGCTCTTAAAGCCTCGCGGAATGTAGTTTTCGGGATTTCCGAAGATAACAATAGCTTCGTAACCAAGCTCCGCAGCCTTATTGAACGAATGTTCCAACAGCGCCTTGCCATAACCGCGCCGCTGATATTCCGGCAGCACGCTCAGCGGTCCGAAAGTCAGCACGGTCTTCACCGTTCCGTCCGCGCCCCGCAGCCGCGACCTTGTGTACATAATATTTGCAATGATCTTCCCGTCAAGCTCCGCAATCAAATCCAATTCGGGAACAAAATCCTCATGGGAACGCAGTATATGCGCGAGATAGTGTTCGTCGCACCCCGGGAAATTCACATTCCAGAACGCCAGCTTTGTCAGATCCTCGACCGCTCTGTAGTCGTCGGGATGTTCGTTTCTTATAATAAGATCGTTCATTTTACTTTCCAAACAGATCCGCCAAAGACTCCGTATACGGATAGCGGCAGATCCCCTTCTCGGTGATTATCGCCGTGATAAGCTCCGCGTCCGTAACATCAAACGCCGGATTAAAGCACTTGACGTCCTTTAGCGCTGTGGGCTTCTCAAAAAACAAAGTCTTGATCTCCTCGGGCGAGCGTTCCTCTATCACGATATCATCACCGCTCCTGCAGTTAAAGTCGATAGTTGAGCTAGGGCAGAACACATAGAACGGTATGCCGTGATATTTAGCGTTCACCGCCACCGACCGAGTACCGATTTTATTGGCGGTATCGCCGTTTGCCGCAACTCTGTCACACCCGACAAAGCAGGCGTTGATCTTCCCCTGCTTCATCAGCATGGAAGCCGCGTTGTCGCAGATCAGCGTGACATCGATCCCCGCGCGTGAAAGCTCAAACGAGGTGAGCCGCGCCCCCTGTAGCAGCGGACGGGTCTCATCACTGAACACCTGGAACTCATACCCAAGCTCTTTTCCGAGAAGCAGCGTCCCAAGCCCCGTACCGTATTCCGACGCGGCAAGCGCTCCCGCGTTGCAGTGAGTAAGTATTCCGTCGCCGTCCTTTACGAGCTTAAGCCCGTTTTCGGAAATAGCGCGGCACATAGCCCGATCCTCGTCATAGATAGCGTTACACTCTTCATAAAGCGCAGATATCGCAGCGTTTTTATCGCCGCATTTCCGCGCCGCCGAAAGCATACGTTCCACCGCGTGGTGCAGATTAACAGCCGTAGGACGGGAGCTTTCAAGATAAGCCCCCGCCTTGCACAGCTGTTTATAAAATCCGTCAAAATCTTCATCCGGTATCTGACCGGCAAGAACATACATACCGAACCCCGCAGCTATCCCGATAGAAGGTGCACCGCGCACCCGCAGCAGCGCGATAGCTTCAAAGATATCCTCCGATTTGTCAAGCGAAAGAAACTTCACTTCATTCGGCAGCAGCGTCTGATCAACGATCTCAACCGCTTTCCCGTCAGCCGCCAGCCTTACTGTAAATATTTTACCCATGCCGTTTATTCGCGATAAAAGGGATTAGCGCCTGCATCAACACACGCAACGCCCTTCTCATCGAAGATCTCCATCAAACGTTTTTTCTGGAGCACGGAAGCCTTCATCTTCTTTCCGCTCATCATCTCTATTATGACGTTAGAGCCGTGAAACTCCGCATACTCCATCCTGCTGTATCTCAGCATAGCAGCAGGTTTCCACTCACCGTTCTTCTTGACCTTGAAGATCAATCCGGTATCATCGGCGATCAGCGCACAGAAGTGCGGCACTACAAACGCAGTCAAAACCTCTCTCATAATAGTTACCTCCATAAAATAATTAGATCAAGCCGTTTTTATGCAGCTCATTCCAGACATTGCAGGCAAATTCACGAAACCTTTCGACAGCAATCTTACAATTAAATGCCTTGGAGAACACCTCAGCGGCGACCCCGGCTATGCTTTCCTCGGTATCGCTCTTCGAAACAGCCTTCGCGATCCTTCCAATCTCCAACTCGTATTCGTCGGACGGAGCGCCTATCTCCAACAGCCCGCACGGATCAGCCGCGTCGACTGCCCTTTTCACAATATCATACTTGATCGGATCGTCCATATCAGTTAAAGTAAACCAGCTCGCTGTCAGCCTTCCCGGTCGGAAGAATACTGTCCGCAAGGATCACGGGACCCGTGCCCTTATAGCACTGCTGCTTCTCCGCGATAACATTTCCGGTGACCTCCACCCAGTCGCCGTCCTTGAACTTAGTCTCATCGGGAGACTTCACAAGTATCCCGACCACCTGTATATCATCCGCGCAACAGGTCATAGCCCGCCGCGAGATGACAAAATACCCCTTAGGTATGTTCTTGGCGCGGAACACCATGCCGCGGACCCGAACGTTCTTCCCCTTATACCGCGGCGCGTTGCTCATAATATCGATATACCACAGCCCGAAATCGTCATGAACGATCTCGATTGGATCCGCCTTAATATCAAACGGCATTTCGTCTTCCCCTTGGAAGCCCTGCTCGATAGTGCCGTCCACATACTCGAACATCATATCGATACGCGGATTAAGCGCCTTGACAGCGCGCCGTATCCGCTTCTTGTCGACCTTCCCCGGTTCGCAGCGGTTAAATATGATAATGTCCGCGACCGAGATATTGTCCGAAAGCAGCTGCCGCATATTGTTCATATACATCTCAAACCTAGAGTGATCGACAAACATGAAGATCTGATAGAACAGCCAGTTTTTCGGTGCCTTTACCGCCATATCGCGCAGGCTCCACATTCCGTTGTATTCCAGCATAACGCGCGAAGGCTTGTGCTTTTCGATAAGTGAGGTCAGATATTCCGGCTTAAAGTCCTCTTCATTCTCAATAAACTCCACCACAGACTTTGAAGCCTTGATTATCCTCTCGTCGAACTCGACCTCGCCCTCTTCGCACGCGATGACCAGCGTCTTCTCGCCCTTGCTGAACTGCTTGTCGTTCAAGGTCTCCAGGATAAACGAAGTTTTTCCGCTCTCCAGAAACCCTGTCATCAAATAAACGGGAACTTCCATTGCCATATTTCTCACACCCCAAACAGCGCCTTGATCTTATCCTCAACGAGATTAGAACCGATCACACACATTCTGCCGGTAACATCCGCAGCGCCGGTTCTGATCTCATATTCCTCAGGAACAAAGTCGAAGTGATACCACACACCCTCAGCTCCGGGAACGATACCCTTAGCTCTCAGCACAACGCCGAATTCCTCGCCCGAAAGCTTGGAAAGCGCGTTCTCCAACTCGTCCTTGGTGAACTTCTTAGCCGTTTCCACTCCGATAGAGGTGAACACCTCGTCGGCGTGATGGTGATGGTGGTGATGTCCGTGTCCATGCTCATGATCATGGTCGTGACAGCAGCACTCTCCGTCCTCGTCGTGATCGTGGTGATGTCTTATCAACAGCTCAAGCTGCCGAAGACTCCAAACGAGAAGATCTGCGTGGTCGGCGTATGAT
>JAIEDJ010000004.1 GCA_029068025.1 Oscillospiraceae bacterium
GCACTCTTAAGGGCGGGGCAGGAGCAAAAGAGGTAATTTCTATGACTCAGGATATTGTAATGGAGATCCTCCGTGAGGCTATAATGCTGGCGTTCAAGCTTGCGCTGCCTGTATTGCTTGTTGCGATGATCGTCGGACTTCTGATCGCGATCCTTCAGGCGGCGACACAGGTTCACGAACAGACGATCTCTTTTGCCCCGAAGGCGGTGGCGGTGGGATTGATACTGTTTTTTCTGGCACCGTGGATGATCAACGAATGTATTGATTTCGTTAATTTTATCTTTGAGAAAATAGCTGAAATTCCGATAACGTAGGGGAAAAACGATCGTGTCTGAGATCTGGACTATAATACAGACGAATTTCGTCGTATATCTTATGGTATTGGGCAGAGTGACGGGTATTTTCAGCTTCAACCCGATCTTTTCCCGGCGCGGAGTTCCGAATGCTGTCAAAGCCGGTGCGTCGCTGACGCTGGCGCTGGTTATGACAGTTGCCGGTGATTTTGATTACACGATGCCGCAGGGACTTCTGCCGTTGGTTTTTGACTTTGGCAAAGAGCTGTTGGTGGGCGCTGTGCTGGGATTCTTTGTAAATCTCATGATGCAGGTCTTTTCAATGGCGGGTGAAGTGACCGATATGCAGCTGGGTCTGTCTATGGCAAAGTCCTACGATCCGACCTTCGGAAACGCGGGACTTACGACCCAGTATTACAGCTATTGGTTTATGCTCTACTTTTTTGCGGTGGGCGCTCATAAAACCTATATCAAGCTGTTTTCCGTTTCTTACAACACGCTCCCTTTGGGATATACGAGCATAAATATAAATATGCCGTATGTAATAGTGCACTACTTCCAATCGGTCTTGGAGCTTGGACTCAAGCTTGCAATGCCTGTCGTTGTAGCGTCGCTTGTCACGGAATTCTGTATTGGCGTATTGATGAAAGCGGTTCCGACGATCCATGTGTTCGTGCTGAATATCCAGATCAAAATGCTGATGGGATTTATCGTTCTGGCGGCAAGCTGCGGAGCAGTCAGTGAGTTTATGGAAAGGATCGTTGGTATTCTTTTCGACAATCTCAACGATCTGGTTGAAAATTTCACGTAGACAACAAGTAAAAATTTATATAGATCTCGTCGTATAAAGGTGGGAGAACTGAATGGCGGGTGAAGAAAAAACCGAAAAAGCCACCCCAAAAAAGCGGCGGGATCAACGTAAAGAGGGCAACGTTCTCCAATCCAAGGAGATCGTGACTGCCGCGTCCGTGCTTGGCATATTTGCAGCGGTACGGCTGCTGGCGGGGTTTATGGTAAGGAATCTGTTGTCCTTTTACCAAAGGATCCTCGAACAAAGCGGCACATATGATCTCAACCCTGATACGGTGATGCCGCTTGTTATTCAGATAATAACGGTCATTGTGCTTTTTGTCGGACCTGTGTGCCTGATAGCAATGATGATCGGAATACTCACAACGATCGCGCAGACGCGGGGACTTTTCACTATGAAGGCGGTAAGACCCAAGTTCTCACGGCTGAATCCCTTTGAGGGCATAAAGAAACTGTTCTCGCTGCAGGCGATAGTCGGTATTGTAAAGGGACTTATCGAGGTAATTGTAATAGCGTACCTTGTATACAGCGAGATACAGAAAAAGCTTCCGTCGATAGTCATGCTGTCGGACGCGGGCATTATGCAGAGCCTTGTATATGCGGGGCAGATGGTCTTTGATGTGGTTATGCTTATCTGCATTGTGCTGGTATTTGTTGCCGCGGCGGATTTCCTGTTTCAATGGTGGCAGTTTGAGAAGAAGCTCAAGATGTCCAAGCAGGAGGTAAAGGAAGAATTTAAGCAGATGGAAGGCGACCCGCAGGTCAAGAGCAAGATCAAGCAGCGTCAGCAGCAGATGGCACAAAGCCGTATGATGCAGGAGGTACCGAGCGCGGATGTAATTATCCGTAACCCTACCCACTACGCTGTCGCGCTGAGATACGATCAGGACAAGAACCGCGCGCCGCAGGTCGTGGCCAAGGGCGCGGACTATCTGGCAAGAAAGATCGTCGAGATAGGCGAGCAGAACGATGTTTACTGTATGGAAAACCCGCCGCTTGCGCGTGCGCTGTACGCTCAGGTGAACATAGGGCAGGAGATCCCATATGAACTATATGACGCGGTGGCAGAGGTGCTGACCGTAGTCTACAGAGAGAAGAAGAAAACTCTTCACGCATGATCGTTTGATCGTTCAAGAGATTTGATCTCAGCTGTACCAAGCAAAGATAAACAATGAAAAGGCGCAGTATAGCGGCCTAAGATAAGATGAATATTCCACTTACGCAGCAATTTTCAAAAAGTGTCAAAATTTTTTCTTAAGAAAAAATTTTGACCGGTTCGGACTTGGCTGCTAAGCGGAGCGCAAAGCGCGTAGCGTGCAGTCAAGTCCGAATTTTGAAAATTTTTCAAATAAGAAGGTGAGAAGTTGATAAGGAAGATATTGAGCAATTCGATGGTATTGTTTATCATCTTTATCATACTCGCTATCATTATCCCGCTCCCTTCATGGCTGCTGGACTTTATGATCATGCTGAACATCGCCCTTTCGCTGGTAATTTTGGTAATGACGATGTTTATAAAGGAAGCGTTGGAGTTCTCGGTATTCCCGACAGTCCTGCTGCTTTCAACGGTTTTGCGATTGTCGCTTAATATCTCGACAACGCGCGGCATACTTCAAAGAGGCTATGCCGGAGAGGTAATAAAAGCATTCGGCAACTTTGTAATGGGCGGCGACGCTATCGTCGGCTTCCTGATATTCATAATCATCGTATTGGTGAACTTTATAGTTATCACCAAGGGTTCGGAACGTGTATCCGAGGTTGCGGCGAGATTTACGCTCGACGCTATGCCCGGTAAGCAGATGGCGATAGACGCGGATCTGAACTCGGGACTAATCAACGAGGAGCAGGCGAAAAAGCGCCGTTCCAATATTCAGCGTGAAGCAGACTTCTACGGCTCCATGGACGGTGCTACGAAGTTTGTTAAGGGCGACGCGATAATGTCCATCATCACGACGCTCGTAAACCTCATCGGCGGTGTTATTATCGGTATGGTGCGCAACGGCGGTTCCTTCAACGATATCCTCAACACCTATTCTCTGGCGACTGTCGGCGACGGTCTGTGCTCGCAGATACCCGCGCTGCTGATCTCAGTCGCTACCGGTATGATCGTTACCCGCGCGGCAAGCGACGACAGCCTGATGAACGACATCAAGTCGCAGTTCACCGCACAGCCGTTCGTAATGCTGATCGCCGGCATGGTAGTTCTGGTAATGATGATCATTCCGGGATTCCCGAAGCTCGTAATGCTTATGCTCGGAGCGCTGCTGATCGCGGGCGCTATCCTCCTTGACCGCAATAAGAAAAAAATGGCGGAGCTGGAGCTTGCCCAACGAGCCAAGGCGGAGCAGGCGGAGCTTGATAAGCCGAAAACCGACAACGACTACTACCGCGATATTGACAACGTATTCAAGCTGCTTAATGTTGAGCCGATAGAGATGGAATTCGGTTATTCGCTGCTGAGGCTGGTAGACGAGAAGAGCGGCGGCAACTTTATAGACCGCGTGGTCATTTTCCGAAAACAGTTCGCGATGGATATGGGTATGGTAATCCCGTCTGTGCGAATGACCGATAACCCCGAGATCAACCCGAACCTCTATATCATCAAAATAAAGGGCGAGGAGGTCGCGCGCGGCGAAATACTCGTGGATCACTATCTGGCGCTTGACAGCGGTGATGTTACGGCTCAGGTCGAGGGAATCGACACTGTGGAGCCCGCGTTCGGGCTTCCCGCAAAGTGGATATCCGAGGATAAGAAGATCATGGCTGACGTTGCGGGCTATACGCTGATAGATCCCGTATCCGTTATGATAACACACTGGTCGGAGATCATGAAACGTTACGCGCACGAGATGCTGTCGCGTCAGGACGTAAACACAATGATCGAAAACGTCAAAAAATCCAACCCCATTGTTGTGGATGATCTTATACCAAAAGTTGTATCCGTCGGATATCTACAGAAAGTATTGGCAAATCTGCTTAAGGAAGGTATCCCGATCCGTGATATGGAGACGATCCTGGAAACGCTCGGAGATCATACCAACGTTCTTAAGGATATTGACATTGCGACGGAATACGTTCGTCAGGCGCTTAAGCGCACGATCACACACCGTTTTGCGGAGGCGAATTCGCTTCGTGTGATCACGCTCGATACCCAGATCGAGGATATGATAGTAAGTGCTGTCAAGAAGAACGATCAGGGCAGCTATCTCGCAATGGCGCCCGATATGATACAAAATATCGTCGCGGCAACAAATGACGAAATAGATAAGATCAAGGATGTTATACCCACTGTAATAATTCTGACCTCTCCCGTTGTCAGGATCTACTTTAAGAAGCTGACAGAGCAGTTTATTTCCAATATAACCGTGCTGTCTTACAGTGAGATCGATGCTTCAGCACAGATCCAGGCTATCGGAAATATTTCGCTCGGAACAAGAGTTATGGCGGGATAATTTTCATACGGTCAGTATATTTGGCACGATAAATTACCGAACGTTGATGTGAACACACTCTAACAGCAGAGGGGAGCGTGCGCCGTTTTATGGATCATAACACTGCCGAGCAGATCGCGGTTTATCGTCAAAGCGGCGATATCGCGGTCCGGAATGATATAGTACTGAAAAACATGGGATTAGTGCGCGCGTGTGCTATGTCCATGCGAAATATGTACATCAAATTCGGCGATGTGGACGATGTTGTGAACGAGGGCGTTATCGCTCTTATGGACGCTATCGAATCCTACGATGAAACGCGCGGCGCTAAGTTCGAGACCTATGCGTCGCTTAAAATACGCGGCGCGATCATAGATTACATCAGAAAGCAGGACTGGGTCCCGCGGAATGTAAGAAAGTTTGCCGGAGCACTTGACAAAGCTTACGGGATGTTGTATAATTTAAATGGAAGGGTGCCCACGACTGCGGAGCTGGCACAACACCTCGGAATGGATGAGCAAAAGCTGCTGCGGCGTATGTCGGAGAGCGCCTGCTCTATCACTCTTTCATTTGAGGAGCTGCTGTATGAGGACAATTTCAACGAGCCTCAGACCGCGGACAACGGAGACGCCGAGCTGCTGCGCGAGGAGATGAGCTCCGTCATCGCAAAGGCGATAGACGAGCTTCGCGAGCGCGAGCGGCAGGTGATAACCCTGTATTACTACAAAAATATGAAGTATTCCGATATCGCCAAGTCGCTTGGTGTTTCGGAGGGGAGAATATGCCAGATACACACAAAGGCGGTGCTTGAGCTTAAGACAAAGCTCGAACCGTATTTCAAAGGAGGCACTTGAGGTTTGAACAGAGGATTTTGGTACGCCGGAAACGGTATGGCTTTAAACCAGCGCAAGCTCGACTGTATCGGAAACAACCTCGCAAACGCGAGCACAGCGGGATATAAGCGCGATACGATCATTATAAATACCTTTGACGAGCAGATGGCTCTTGTCAAGCACCGCGAGGCTATCTCGGGCACGCTCAGACAGGCTTATGTCGACACGTCGTATACCGATCTCGGACAGGGCTTTCTCGAGGGTACAGACAGCCCGTTTGACGTTGCCATAGACGGCGACGTTTATTTCAACATTGCGGGATATAACGGAGACACCATGCTTACCAGATGCGGAAACTGGG
>JAIEDJ010000040.1 GCA_029068025.1 Oscillospiraceae bacterium
ATGAAAATTCCGGTAATATTCTCAAAAAAGGAACAGTCAGCCGAAAACTCGCGGCGCGAATATTACAAAAAACGCTGCTCCGAGCTTACGGAGCAGCTGAACGACATACGGACAAACTATGATTTTGTATCCGATCCTCAATCGATAGACGCGCTTATTTTCGCGGAGAACTCTGTCACCTGTCAGCTTGAGCTGCTCTACAGGGAAGCCCGCGCCGAAGGGATCACGATACAGCTTCACGAGCGGATGAAATGATCCGCAAGGAAAAATTTGTCGAAATTGTATAATAAAGAAATTTCCGCACAAAATATGTTTGCGGCAGGAAAAGAGCCGCATAAATATTCGTGAAATGTTCACAGGAGGAACAAACTATGTCCAACCAGAATAACCAGAATCAGAGCAACAATCAGCAGAATCAGAACAATCAGAGCAACAGCCAGCAGAACCAGAACGGTCAGAACAAGCGCTGATTTAAGCCGGGGCTGAAACCCCGGCTTACATATTTAAAAGAATTTCAAAATTCTTGATTTAAAAAGAATTTCAAAATTCTCAATTGACTGCACACTTCGCTCCGCGCTAACGCGCTACGCTGCGTTTAGCAGCCAATTGAGAACCGGTCGAAAAAATTTTTTGGTTGTTTGGAAAATTTTTTCGACCTTTTTGAAATTCCTGCACCATTAAAACGTTGATCTTGGCATCTAAGCCAAGATCAACATACCAAACCTGAGCTCAAGCCCCCAAGCCAAGATCAACAGTTTAAACGCGCATGAGAAATTTCAAAAAGCAGTCCCGCTCGGCGCAGCGGAACGAAGTGAAGCGGACGCATTATGCGCTACGCGCAAAACGCTCGAGCGGGGCTGGCTAGGCGGGCTTTGCCCGCCGGTTTTGAAATTTCTTTTAAATCAACAGCCTCTCGTCAACGTTATAAAACCAGCCAAGATCAACATTTTAAAACCGGCCAAGATCAACATTAAAAAGGTTTATCTGATCTTGACCGCCAAATTATTATTTAATATTATCTTCCCCAACCAGATCAATTATCTCCGCCAGAATTTTATCTGCGGCATTTGACCGCTTCAGTCTTGCCGCGTTTTCTCCCATTCGCACAAGGCGCTCCCTGTCGTCATATAGCCGCGCGACCTCTTCCACCAATCTTTCCTTAGTCAGATCCTTGTCCTCGATAAGTACAGCCGCGTCCTCATTCACCAGGCTCAGCGCGTTGTAATACTGATGATTCTCCGCCGCCTTCGGAAACGGCACCAGAATCGACGGTCTGCCGATCTCCGTAAGCTCGGTGATCGTCATCGCGCCCGCCCGCGAAATAATAAGATCCGCCGCGCACATACACGTATACATATTGTCAATATATTCGCGGATATCAAGGCGCTCCTTGTCCTCGCGCACCCCACATTCCTTAAGCGCGTCCATAAAAATATCGCGGTTCTTGTTTCCATATGAATGTATGTGATTTATCCCGCCCGTTTTCTGCTCCCACGCAATAAGTGCCGCCACCGATTCGGTGATCTTGTTCGCGCCCAGGCTTCCTCCGAACGACAGAATAGTAAAGCCCTCGGGCAGCCCCAGCTTCTGCCGCGCAGCGTCGCGATCCTCTATCGGGATATTGGTTCGCAGAGGATTGCCCGTAATAACACATCGGTCTGTGGTCTTGAGATGCTTCATTGCGTCCTCGCCCGCGAGAAAAACCTTGTCCGCCTTGTCCGACAGCATTTTTGTCGCCATTCCGGGATAAGAATTGCTCTCATGTGTAACAGTCTTTATTCCCATAGCCGCGGCCTGACCGATGACCGTCGCGGTGACATATCCGCCCGTGCCGACCGCCAGATCGGGCTTGAACTCCTTGATGATCCTTCTGACCGCTCTCTTTGCGGATATCAGATAGCAATACGCCGCCTTGACATTGCGAAAAGCGTTGCGAACGCTTATCCCGCGCTGAAAACCCGCCATCTCCACGCCCTTGAAGGCGTAGCCCGCCTTTACTACAAGGCGGCTCTCCATGCCGTTCGGAGTACCGATAAAAAGTATCTCCGTCTCGGGAAATACCTGCTTTATTTTATCGGCAATGGCGAGTGCCGGGTTGATATGTCCGGCGGTACCGCCGGCGGCAAATATAACTTTCATAACATTCTCCCAAAAATAATATTTAAGGCAACACCGCACAAAGACCGCGCTTCGTGCTTTGCCGCCTGCTTACTTGTACGCATTATGCGCTTTGCGCAAAACGCTTTTCCGTCATTTTTGCCCAAAATCTCCTCATAGCGCCAGCCTTATTCGTCGATTTTGTGCAGCGTTTTGCCGCAGGCATAATGCGCTGACAGAAAAATTTACTGACGTAATCAGACGCAAACAGGATGTTTGCGCAGTTGCCCCAAAGGGCGGCATGGATGTCGCTAAAAGAGGGCAACAGGCGACAATCTTTGTGCGGT
>JAIEDJ010000041.1:0-417 GCA_029068025.1 Oscillospiraceae bacterium
TCAAAAAGGGCGAAATTTTAATTTCGCCCGGTTCTCAATTGGCTGCTAAGCGAAGTTCAGCGCGACAGCGCGAAACGTAGCGTGCAGTCAATTGAGAATTTTGAAATTTTTTAAAATAAGGAGACGTATATGTTTTTTAATGCATTTAAGGAAGCAAAATCTGAGGTAAAGGAAATTATTATGGACGCGCTGGGACGGCTGGTGGCGGCGGAGAAAATACCGTCCGAGCCGCTTCCCGCGTTTCAGGTGACTGTGCCGGGCGATACGGCGCACGGCGATTTTTCGGCTAACGTGGCGCTGGTGTCCGCAAAGGTGCTGAAAACCAATCCGCGGGCGTTGGCTCAGCAGATCGCCGATGAGGCGGCGCTGAACGGTACGGGGTTTGACAAGGTGGAGGTCGCGTGTCCGGGAGTCCTT
>JAIEDJ010000041.1:427-3363 GCA_029068025.1 Oscillospiraceae bacterium
GATTTCTTAACTTCTTCCTCGGGGAGAGCGGGTTCGCCGGCTTTGTGAAAAAGGTGCTTGAATTCGGCGGAGAGTACGGAAAGACCGATCTCGGCGCGGGGAAGCGCGTGCTGGTGGAGTTCGTTTCGGCAAATCCCACGGGTCCTATGCACATAGGAAACGCGCGGGGCGGCGCTATCGGCGACTGTCTGGCTTCGCTGCTGCAGGCTGCCGGATATACGGCAGACCGTGAGTTTTACATCAATGACGCCGGAAATCAGATCAGCAAGTTCGGAAAGTCGCTTTCGCTGCGATATATGCAGATCTGCGGCGAGTCGGGGCAGAAGGTAGTAAAGGAATGTGGCGATGATATGGAGAAGTTCACCGCGGCAATATACAGCGACGCGGAAACATTCCCTATGCCCGAGGATGTGTATCTCGGACAGGATATTATCGAGCACGCGAAGAACTACTATGACAAGAACGGAGCGGTTCTCGCGGACGTTGACGAGGATGCACGGCAGAAGGCGCTTGTCGAATACGCGCTGCCGATAAACGAAGCGCGTCTGGAGACGGATCTGCTGAAATACCGCATAAAATACGATAACTGGTTTAAGGAGAGCAGTCTGCATGAGAGCGGCGCGGTCTCCGAGGTCATCGAGCATCTCAAGGAGGGCGGACATACCTACGAAAAGGACGGCGCGCTGTGGCTGAGGGCTACGGACTTCGGCGGAGAGCAGGATTTTGTTCTGGTACGCTCAAACGGTTTTCCGACCTACATAGTGCCGGATATAGCGTATCATTACAATAAGCTGGTGGTCAGAAATTATGACAAGGCGATCAATGTTCTCGGAGCGGATCATCACGGCTATGTAAAGCGTATGAGGATATGCCTTCAGGCTATGGGAATAGACGAAAAGCGGCTTGACGTGGTTATGTGCCAGATGGTGAATCTGGTGCGCGACGGAGAGACGGTAAAGCTCTCGAAGCGCTCGGGCAAGGCTATCACGCTTACAACGCTGCTGGACGAGGTTCCGATAGACAACGCGAGATTCTTCTTTAATCTGCGCGATACGAATACTCATCTTGATTTTGATCTTGATCTGGCGGTCAGGGAGAGCAAGGAAAATCCGGTGTTCTATGTGCAGTACGCTCACGCGAGGATCTGCCGTCTGCTCGGGAAGATGGCGGAGGACGGCGCCAAATACGAAAGCGGTGCTGTCGCGTATTCCGACGAATCGGAGCTGGCACTTGTACGAAAGATCGCGGAGCTGCCCGAGCTTATAAACGAGGCCGCCGCGGACTACAGTCCGTTCAAGCTGACGAAGTATGTCTACGAGCTTGCTCAGGCGTTCCACAAGTTCTATGACAGCTGCCCGATAAAGGAAGCGGGAGAGAGCGTGAAGCTCTCAAGGCTTGCTCTTTGCGAGGCTTCAAAGACCGTTATCAAGAATGTTCTGACGCTCCTTAAAATAGACGCGCCCGAAAAGATGTAACTTAGTATTTGTATTATTTTTAGCACAAGACAGCCGTACAAAGACCGCGCTGCGGGCTTTGGCGCTGCCTTCATTCGGAGGACAGGATGTTTAAACAGGAAAAATCATACTACAAGAAGTCGTTTTTCATCGCTTTGATAATGTCGGCGGTGATGTTTGCGCCGTTTGTCATAATTGACAAGGGTTATTTCATATTCTACGGTGATTACAACGCTCAGCAGATCCCGTTTTTCAAGATGTGCGTGCAGGCTATCCACGACGGCTGGTCGGGCTGGGACTGGCACACGGATCTTGGCGCGAATTTTGTCGGAAGCTACACCTACTATACGTTGGGAAGTCCGTTTTTCTGGTTCATGACGCTGTTTCCCGCGGCGTGGTCGCATTATCTGATGGCTCCGCTGCTGTGCGTTAAGATCGCGCTGTTTTCGCTGTTTGCGTTTATCTACATCAGACGGTTCGTCGCAAAACCGCAGACCGCGCTGATCGGCGGCATACTGTACGCGTTCTCGAGCTTTAATCTGTATAATATCTTTTTTCAATTCCAGGACGCTATCATATGGTTCCCGCTGCTGCTTATCGCGCTGGAGGAAGCCGTCGTCAACAAGCGGCGCGGATTTTTCGCGCTGGCTGTCGCGCTGAACGCTCTGGCAAACTATTTCTTCTTTATCGGAGAATGTGTGTTCCTTATAATTTATGTTCTGTGCAGATTCGGCATGGACAAAAGGTTCAATATCAAGCTCAAGGGATTTCTCGCGCTGGCGTTTGAAAGTGTTGTCGGCGTGATGATCGCTGGAATATTGTTTATTCCGTCCATTTATCAGGTGCTGGACGTTCCGCGCTCCACAAGGATACTGACCGACTGGGATTTCCTGTTTTACGGCAGTGAGCAGCGCTACGGGCTTATCCTGGAGGGCATGTTCTTCCCTCCGGAGGTCGCAGCCAGAAATCATATGTTCGCCAACGCGAACGCCAAGTGGTCAAGCGTCGCGCTGTATCTGCCGCTGTTTTCAATGGCGGGCGTGTTTGCATTTGTCAAGGGCGCTAAGGGACATTGGGCGCGGGTGCTGCTGCCTATCTGCATAGGTATGTCGTTTATTCCGGGGCTTAACGCGTCGTTTACGCTGTTCAACAACAATTTCTATACAAGATGGTGGTATATGCCCGAGCTTATCTGCTGTCTTGCTACGGTATACGCGCTTGAGCGTGAGGAATTCGATTACAAGGCGGGTATAAGAACGTGCGCGTGGATCACTGCGATAATGGCGGGACTGGCGTTTCTGTCTCCGTTCACGAAAGAGATCACCGCCGATGACGGCACAAAGACAAAAGAGCTGTATCCGAGATTTATGGTATCGAATATGGCTCCGGCTCTGTGGGTAATGCTCGGTATAGCGGTGGCTTTCCTGGTTTTGCTCTGGCTGCTTATTAATGTGCGCAAAAATATCTCTCCCGCGCTGTTTA
>JAIEDJ010000042.1 GCA_029068025.1 Oscillospiraceae bacterium
CGATAACATTGATGATAAACGACTTGTCGGTGATCGCGCCGAACGGGCCCTGATATACGCACGCTCCGCAGGAAATGCACTTGTCGTTGTCTATCTTTGCCGCCTTGTCCTCGTTCATCGTGATGGCGTTTACCTTGCAGGCGCTCACGCATGGGCGCTTGAAGTTCATGATCGCGGAATAGGGGCAGTTTTTCGCACAAAGTCCGCATTCAACGCATTTGCTCTTGTCAATGTGCGCCTTTTGCTTATGGTCGAAGGTAATGGCGCCCTTGCGGCAGGAATCCATACAGCGGTGTGCCAGACAGCCACGGCAGGCGTTCGTTACCTCGTATCCG
Source organism: Oscillospiraceae bacterium (assembly GCA_029068025.1). Taxonomy (GTDB): domain Bacteria; phylum Bacillota; class Clostridia; order Oscillospirales; family Ruminococcaceae; genus CAG-115. The sequence continues at coordinate 336 of JAIEDJ010000042.1, forward strand.
CCCATGGGACACTCGTCGCAGGCCATCTCGATTACCTCGATGACGTTGGGATTGGACTTGTCGCCGCCCATCGCTACTTTTATACGTTCGCCGACGATCGCGCGTTCCTTGTAGACGCAGCAGCGCGTCATCGGAACCTTGCCCGGAATAATGATCCTGGGGATATCCAGAATATTGTCGTAGAGTGTGCCTTTCCACGCCTGACGCGCGACCTCGCGAAGCACCTTGTACTTCATGTACTGAACGGCAGTCTCGAATTTGTAGATCAGCTTTCCGTTCTCGTCATAGATATAGTCGGTTTTATGTTCCGCCATAATGATTCTCCTCAGAAATAATTTACTTTGATTTTTTTGCCCATTTTCTTCAGGCTCTCGGACAGCTCATTCACAAGCTGCATTTTGATATTGAAGTTAATGGGAAGATTCGGGTTCTGGTGCGCGGGGTTAACGGCTCTTCCGACATAGAAGTTGATGTCCGTCGCCTCCTCGAACAGCATACGCGAGATAAGCGCCGCGCCGTCCTGCTTGTAGTTCCACTGCTTATAGCTCTCGTTGTTGGAGAGATAGTCCTTGGCATACTCGTTGACGCGGTTTATCGTGATAACGCCCTCGGTCACGAGATCAACGCCCTCAATAGTCGCCGTGGGGGGTATCTCGGGATCATAGTAGTTGATGTTCGGGATTATCGGCTTCTTTAAGTACTGTGAAACTATCGTTGAGGTAGTACCGCCGCAGACTATGCGCTTGCCTCCCTTTGACAGGAAAAGAGATACCATCTTGTCGCAGTCGTTTCTGTCCGAGGGGGGACCTATCATAAGGTTGATCTGCTGTCTTGCGCGGATACGGACCGCGAGCGCCGTCGTATCGTCGCCCGGATTGCCGCCGTACAGCTTCAGGCACTGATCGGTAAGCACCGTTGAGAGCGTTTTGGCTGTGAAACCAACATCGCTTATCGTTTCCATAAACTCGGCAATGTCCTTGCGTTCCCAGCCAAAGTTCAGCGACATTCCCACACCCGCATGGATACAGCCGTCGCTCATGGCGATAAACGTGTCATTTTCGCGGAGCTTAACGCTTGACTTGTGAATGATCTTGCCCTCGATGTTCATGGTTTTGAACGGGATCTCATAGATCTTTCCGTCACGGAACATTATTACATCGGGGTTGTCATAGCAGATGATCTCAGCTTCTTCATTATGTATCAGTCTGATTATCGTAAAGGTGGAATACGCGACCTCGCGCACCTTGCATATCGGCAGGGTAGCGGCGATGGTCTTTACACATTCCTCGAGCGATATGCCCTGAGAGGTCATTGTCGCGATGATCTTTGATGTGAGCGTTGAGAGAATGGAGGCTTTAACGCCGCTTCCCAAGCCGTCTGCCAGCACAAGAACGGTGTTGTCGTCTTCCATTTCGATTATCTCGATATGATCTCCGCAAAGCTGCTCGCCGTAGTGATTAAGGCTCTTCCAGCCAATGTCCGCACATAAATTATTCATCGGCAATCGACTCCTTCAGCTTCATCAGCGCCACCTTTGTCTCCGCGGCGGTCTCGCCGAGCAGCGACGCGATCTCCTGTACTATCCTCATCTGGTTCTCTACGACCTTGTCGGCGATATCCGCGGTTGTCTTGTCGACGTTCTCCTTGCGGATCTTTGCCTTTTCCTCATCGGTGACATCACGCATTAAGCAGATTATAATGCGGTATTCCGAATCGTAAATGACGGTCTGCTCAACATACTTGTCGTATTCCGTGAGATACTTGCGCTCATCGCGGAGATGCTTGTTGCTCTGCATTACATCCATGAATGGGGTAGGGTCAAGGATACGGATGACCTGCTCTCCCATTACGTCGGACGCGTGTCCGATATTCATGAGCTTAAGCGCCGCCTTGTTTATCTGCTGGATCTCGAGGTTCTCGTTGAGCGCGATTATCGCGTTCGGCGTGTTCGAGATAATGTTGTCGGAGAAGCTCTCCGCCTTGTCCTTGAGGAAGGGGAGACACATTGAAATATCCGCCTTGCCGCGGTATATCGCGACAGCCTTCTCGCGGCAGGTATTATAGCCGCAGGAACCGCAGTTCAGCTCCTGTTCGGGGCGCATTTTGCCCATTTTTCTGAGTATCGCGGAGATCTCTGTCTCGGTGGGAACAGCCGCTTTGGTATCAAGCATTGTCATTTGCTTGTGAAGCTCTTTCTTATCAGGCTGAGCGACTATAAAGTCCTCGCGTCCCGCGTAACGGTTGACAGACAGAGCAGAAGCAACGGGCGAACGCTTGTATTTCTCCATAACGGGACCGTTCGCGCAGCTTCCGGCACAGGTGGACATCTCTATAAAGCACTTGTGCAGCTTGCCCTCAAGGATCTCCTCAAGCGCTTCTTTGCAATTGTCGATACCGTCAAACACAAGATATGTATACTCGGGATCGCGTTCCTGCATAGTGCGAAGAACGCCGCCCGTGGTCGGGAACAATCTCGCGCGGGACTGATTGTTGGAATCCAGCGACTTTTCGGGGGTAACGCCGGCTTCCTTAAACCAATTTGTAAGCTCCTCAAATGTGAGTACCTCGTCGGTGTAGTCGGCATAGCGTGCCGCTTCTTCCTTCTTGGAAACGCACGGGCCTATAAACACGGTCTTGCAGCCGGGATAGCGCTTCTTGAGATCCTGACAGTGCGCCTGCATGGGGGAGAGCACGTCGGCTAAGTATTGCAGGGCTTCGGGATAGTACTTCTGAATAAGCAGATTTACCGAATTGCAGCAGGAGGATATCAGAACGTCGCGCTTATCCTCGCGGATAAGTCTTTCGTATTCGGTCTTAACAATAGTCGCGCCAACGGCGGTCTCCTCCGCGCCCGCGAAGCCCAGCTTCTTGAGCGCCTCGGTCAGCGAGTCAATACCTACGCCCTCATAGTTCGCTATAAACGACGGTGCAACGGAAGCGTACACCTTTTCTCCCGAGCTTATAAAGTACTTTACGCGCTCGGTGGAATCCGCGATCTCCTTGGCGGTCTGCGGGCAAACTACAAAGCACTGTCCGCAAAGGATACATTCGTCACCAATGATATTTGCCTGATTTCCCGAAAATCTGATCGACTTTACGGGGCAGTGCCTTATGCACTTATAGCAGTTCTTGCAATTTGATTTTTTCAACTTTAAAAATTCTGCCATAGTCGTTGAAGCCTCCTTAAAATTGGGTAAGTACACGACGGTAATCTACCCGGCTTAATCCCCAAATTCCCGATACACATTTATGTATCGGGAACCTAAGTTGTAAAGTTATGCGAATTTATACCTTTGCGAGGATCTCGGTGTTGAAAAACTCCTCCACCGTATCGGGAGAAACAGAAAAATTTTTGTCATCAACGGTAACGCATACGCCGTTCTGACAATTGTTCATGCAGAACGTGCCGCCAAGCTCCACCTTATCCTTTAGATTATTCTCGGCGATAAGATTCTGAAGCCCTTCGACTATGTTTCTTGATCCCTTGAGATGGCAGGAGCTGCCGATACAAACAGTAACCTTCATTATGTAATCCTCCTATTTAAATTTGCAGCTTCCGCACCGTGCAAATGCTTTGCATTTGCACTATCAAGCGGCAACTGCTCCGCTTCGCTGCGCAGCCGCCGCTATTGCGGAAAGCTGCTTTAAATTTGCAGCTTCCGCACCGGGCAGATGCAGGGCATTTGCCCTATCAAGCGGCAGATGCTCCGCTAACGCTGCATATCAGCCGCTATTGCGGAAAGCTGCTGTTTAATTAATCATACTCTACTACGTTTACCCAGCTGAGCAGGAACTCGCGCTCCTCAGGCTTGCCCTTTACGGACTGCGACGCCGCAACAATAGGCAGCCACTTCTGAATATACTGCTTTGCTGTGTCGCTCTTCTTACAGAACAGCTCAAGATATTTTTCAGCAGTTTCGATCTCGCCGCCCAGCCAGAACAGCAGATAGGTTCTCGCAGCGTCAGCCGAGGCGTTGCCTTGTGTGGCGTGGCTCCAGTCCAGAATATACGGCGTTCCGTCGTCCTTTACTATGATATTTGAAGGATTAAAGTCGCCGTGGCATACCTTCTTGTGCTTGGGCATGGACTCAAGACGGGTGTGAAGCTCGTAGCGTGTGGTAGCGTCAAGATCCGCCTCGTTGATCTTGCGGTTCATCTTATCCTTCAGCTTGTTGAGCGTGGGACAGCTGGAATTCATGACCTTAAGCTGAAGATCGACGAACATTTCCAGATACTCGTCCTTTTTATCGGGATTATCATTCATCAGCTGCGCGAGGGTCTTGCCCTGGATAAACTCGGAAACGATAGCCCATTTGCCTTCGATCGTCTTTACTTCAAGAACCTTGGGAACATTTATTCCGATATCCTCAACACGTGCCTGATTAAGCGCCTCGTTCAATACGTCGTACTTCGCGAAATCCTCGTCAAACACCTTAACGGCGGTCTCTCCGTCACGGTAGATAGTCTTGCGTGTACGAACAGCAATAATTCTGTCGGACATTTTTATTACCCCTCTCTTATTTGAAACGCTCGGCGGTCGGCGAATTTTTTCTTTGAAAAAATCCGCCTCGCAGAGCTGTTGTTTGGTTTCTCCGAAACCTTCACAACAACTCCCCCGCCTTGCTAAATTAATTAAACAAGTTTAGTAGTCTTGCCGTAGTAAGCGTTCAGATACATCTGTTTGATCTCGCTCATAAGCGGATATCTCGGGTTGGCTCCCGTGCACTGATCGTCAAACGCCTGTTCAACCATTTCGTCAAGTCTGTCAAGGAAGTCCTTCTCGTCAATGCCGTAGTCTTTAATGCACTTGTAAATTCCGATCCTGTCCTTAAGCTCGTCGATCCTGGAGATTATAGCCTCGACCTTTTCCGCGTCGGTCTTGCCCTTGCAGCCGAGGTATTCCGCTACTTCCGCGTACTTAGCAAGAGTCATCGGGTGATCGTACTGCGAGAAGGTTCCCATCTTGGGCGGCTTTTCGCTGGAGTTGAAGCGGATAACCTCATCGATCAGCAGAGCGTTGGCAACACCGTGCGGCAGGTGGTGGAACGCGCCGAGCTTGTGCGCCATGGAGTGGCATACGCCGAGGAACGCGTTCGCGAACGCCATACCCGCCATTGTAGCCGCGTTTGCCATCTTCTCGCGTGCCTCGGGATCGGGAGTTTCATTGCCGTCCTTCGAAGGTGCGGAGTCGTATGCTCTGGGCAGATAATCGAAGATCATTTTCAGTGACTGCTTTGCAAGTCCGTCGGTATAATCGGTAGCCATTACAGACGCAAGAGCTTCGAGATCGTGCGTTACCGCGTCGATACCGGAAGCGGAGGTCAGTCCCTTCGGACCGCTCATCATAAGATCCGGATCAACGATAGCCATCTTCGGAAGCAGCTCGTAGTCCGCGAGCGGGTATTTAACGCCTGTTTCCTGATCGGTGATTACCGCGAACGGAGTAACCTCCGAGCCGGTACCCGCCGAGGTAGGAACCGCGATGAAATACGCCTTGTCGCCCATATGCGGGAAGGTGTATACTCTCTTTCTTATATCAATGAAGCGCATTGCCATATCCTGGAAGTCCGCTTCAGGGTGCTCGTACAGAACCCACATGATTTTAGCTGCGTCCATAGCGGAGCCGCCGCCGAGCGCGATAATGCAGTCCGGCTCAAACTTGCGCATAGCCTCAGCTCCCGATTGGGCGGAAGCAAGGGAAGGATCGGGTTCAACGTCGGAGAATGTAGTATGAGCGATCCCCATCTCGTCGAGCTTGTCGGTAATGCACTTGGTATAGCCGTTCTTCGCAAGGAAGGAATCGGTAACTATGAACACTCTCTTCTTGTTCATAACGTCCTTCAACTCCGCCAGAGCAACGGGAAGACAGCCCTTCTTGATGTAAACCTTCTCGGGCGCACGGAACCACAGCATATTCTCTCTCCTCTCAGCCAATGTCTTGATATTCAGCAGATGACGAACTCCGACGTTCTCGGAAACGGAGTTGCCGCCCCACGAGCCGCAGCCCAGGGTAAGCGAGGGAGCGAGCTTGAAGTTATACAGATCGCCGATGCCGCCGTGTGAGGACGGTGTGTTGATCAGCATACGGCAGGTTTTCATTCTTTCGGAGAACTCCGCGATCTTTTCTTTTTCGGTAACAGCATTAATGTACAGAGAAGATGTGTGACCGTAGCCGCCGTCGGCGATAAGGCGTTCCGCCTTTTCGAGCGCGTCGTTGAAGTTCTTTGCCTTGTACATAGCGAGAACGGGGGAAAGCTTTTCATGAGCGAATTCCTCAGATATGTCAACGGACTCTACCTCGCCGATGAGGATCTTTGCGTCCTCGGGGCAGTCCTTAACGCCGGCGAGCTGAGCGATCTTGTACGCGGACTGACCGACGATCTTTGCGTTGAGCGCGCCGTTAATGATAATGGTCTTGCGAACCTTTTTGATCTCCTTATCATTCAGGAAATAGCAACCGCGTGCTTCAAATTCCTTGCGAACTTTATCGTATATTTTGGAAAGCACGATAACGGACTGCTCCGAAGCGCAAATCATACCATTATCAAACGTCTTGGAGTGAATAATGGAGCTAACCGCCAGCAGAATATTTGCGGTATCGTCGATAATGGCAGGGGTGTTGCCCGCGCCTACGCCGAGAGCGGGTTTGCCGCTGGAATAAGCAGCCTTGACCATGCCGGGACCGCCGGTGGCGAGGATAATGTCGGATTCCTTCATCAGAAGGTTTGTAAGCTCCAATGACGGAACGTCGATCCACGAAATAATGCCCTCGGGAGCGCCCGCCTTTACTGCGGCTTCATAAACGATCCTTGCCGCTTCGATGGTGGATTTCTTAGCGCGGGGGTGAGGGCTGATTATAATACCGTTTCTGGTCTTGAGCGAGATCAGGCACTTGAAGATCGCGGTGGAGGTCGGGTTGGTGGTCGGGATAACCGCTCCGACAACGCCGATGGGATCCGCTACCTTGGTCATGCCGAAGGCTTCATCGTGCTCAATAACGCCGCAGGTCTTTACTCCCTTGTAAGCGTTGTAGATATGCTCGGATGCATAGTTGTTCTTGATCACCTTGTCCTCGACAACGCCCATACCGGTCTCTTCGACAGCCATTTTCGCAAGCGGAAGACGCTGCTTGTTAGCGGCGGACGCGGCAGCCAGAAAGATCTTGTCGACCTGTTCCTGCGTGTAGGTGGAAAACTTCTCCTGAGCCGCTCTTACTTTCGCGAGGGCAGCTTCAAAATTTTCTACACTGTCAACGATCTCATGGTTCATAGTTATCTACTCCTTTTGCAGTAAATTATTGCACTGTTGTGCAACACTTTATTATTTACGGAACGATTTTGGTAATTACTGTTTCTTTTATTGTTATAAAAAGGAAATCGACAAAGCAGTCTTTTTATCAAAAGTCCGTCTTTGTTAATATTTTAACATATTATATCTTCTTTGTGAAATGTAAATTCCACATAAAGATATAACTATACAAGCATAGTGAATTTATACCTTGGGAAAACAGTTTCTCTTGGCATTGGTAACATCCGTTATAAACTGCTTGTCGAGCGCCGAGAGCTTGTAGTCGCGGCGATAGATGAGCACGTCTTTATACGGCTTGGCGTTTTGATCGCATTTTCTGGTGACAAGTCCGTAGTTGTCGAGCAGCCATTGTGGAGTGGGAGATACCCACATAAACGTATTCGGAACGCTCCCAAGCAGGATGAACTGTGTCGCGCGCTCAAATACATAGATCCTTTTATTGACCGACTCAGAAAGTTCCGCCTTTTTTACGTCAATAAGCGGCAGGGAAGGCACATAAGGATCTCCGGGAGTGATCTCGATATAATCCTTGAGATCCTCCATCATCAGATCCTCCTTTTTAGCAAGGGGGCTGTCATCCTTAAC
>JAIEDJ010000043.1 GCA_029068025.1 Oscillospiraceae bacterium
GTGGAAGGCGGCTTGACGATACGGAAACAAAGTCCGCCGCCGAGGAAAATCTTAAAAGCGTTCTGGAGGAAAGTCCGTTCTCGCTTGAAGAAAAAAAACAGTACTTTACCAAAAAGTGGAAGAAAGAGCATTGGTATACTTTTGTTATACCGTCGGTCATCGCAATAACCTTTATAATCGTATGCTCGCTGCTGGATAAGCCGCTTGGTGTGGGGATCGGATGCCTGATTCCCGTTCCGGCGCGGATAGTTTCTTACAATAAGATGATGGCTTATGTTGAGGGCAAGGTCTTTAAGATAGAAAAAGATAATGCTAAAAAATACTAAAATCCTCTTGAAATCGTCGGAGAAATATGCTATAATAATTGTAAGCGGTTATCGCAATACATTTGAAAGAGGTGTTCCCATTGAAGCACGTTGTTACCATCAACAAGGCTAACCTTAAGGCTACTGCCGAGAAGGGCGGCTGCGGCAAGTGCCAGAGCTCCTGCCAGTCTGCTTGCAAGACTTCCTGCACTGTTGCAAACCAGAAATGCGAATCGGTTAAGTAAAGACGATATGTCCTCTGCGTGTTATGCGCCGCGGGCATTGTCCGAAAAAACGGAGGCAGGAATATGTTCTTGCCTCTTATTTCTATGTTTGTTTAAGTAAGTGATATATAGGCAAAGATCAATGTTATAAACACGCAGGCAATTCGCGAAATGAGCGGCGCGGAGGACGGAGCGACAAATGAGCGCAGCCCGGTTCGCGAATTGCAAATTAAAATCAGCAAAGATCAACGTAATAAACACGCAGGAATTTCAAAAAGTGTCTAAAAAATTTCTTAAGAAATTTTTTAGACTGGTTCGGACTTGGCTGCTAAGCGTAACGGAGCGCAGCGAAGTGAAGCGTGCAGTCAAGTCCGAATTTTGAAATTCTTTAAAATAAGGAGTTTTTGATGATACATAAATTTGAACAGCTTGGTTATAAGATCGTTATAGATCCCGACAGCAACGGCGTTCACTTGCTGGACGACTGCGCGTACGATATGCTTGATCATATTTCGGTTCCCGACGGCGGCGAGATGTTCGAGGAAATGCCCGCAGAGCTTATTGAAAGGATGTCGGGCTATTCTCAGGAGACAGTTCGTGAAACATATTCGGAATTATACGAATTGTATAAAGAGGGATCTTTATTCGCGCATGATGACTATGAGAAATATTCCGATACTATGGTGAAAAGTCCGGTGAAGTCGATGTGTCTGAACGTTTCTCACGACTGCAATCTGCGCTGTGAGTACTGCTTCGCGCAGACAGGCGACTTTGGCGGGGAACGGTGCGTTATGCCGCCCGAGATCGGGCGCAGGGCGATAGATTTCCTTATCGAGAAGTCCGCGAACCGTGAGAATATCGAGCTGGATTTCTTCGGCGGCGAACCGCTGATGGCGTGGGATACGGTCGTGGAGACGGTGAATTACGCGCGTTCCATAGAAAAGCAGCACGGAAAGAACTTTCGCTTTACGATCACGACAAACGGAGTTCTGCTGGACGACGATAAGATCGACTACATCAACCGCGAGATGAGCAACGTCGTGCTTTCGCTGGACGGACGGCGCGAGGTCACGGACAGGATACGCAAGACGCTGAACGGCAAGAGCGTGTATGATGTGATCGTTCCGAAGTTCCAAAGGCTTGTGGAGCGGCGCGGGGACAAGGATCATTATGTACGCGCGACATTTACGAAATATAATCTTGACTTTACCGAGGATGTGCTGCATATGCGCGAGCTGGGATTTCAGCAGCTGTCGGCGGAGCCTGTGGTCACGGATGAGAAGGAGCCGTATGCGCTCACCGAAGCGGATCTGCCGCGTATATTCGAGGAGTACGACAGGCTGTGCGAGGTGATGGCGGAGCGGCAGAACGACAAGGACGCGAAGAAGTTCAACTTCTTCCACTTTATGGTGGATCTGGATCAGGGTCCGTGCGCTATAAAGCGGCTGCGCGGGTGCGGATGCGGAAACGACTATGTGGCTGTCGATCCGCACGGAAATATTTACCCGTGTCATCAGTTTGTCGGCATAGATGATTGGAAGATGGGCAACCTAATTGATGGAACGTTTAATGACGAGATAAAGACGTATTTCGCTAAGACGCACTTGTATTCCAAGGACGGATGCCGCGATTGCTGGGCTAAGTTTTATTGCTCGGGCGGGTGCAACGCTAACAGCTTTATTTATGAGGGCGACTGCCGAAAGCCGCACGCGCTTTCGTGCGAGCTGCAGCGCAAGCGGCTGGAGTGTGCGCTGGCGCTGGCTGTTGACAGAGCAGTGAAAGAGTAATTTGTATGTTCTTACAAAGTTGAAAACCGGGACTCGTCCCTTGAGAATCCCGGTTCTCGCGCTTCGCGCGAGGGTGTTGCTTTAATTTTTGTTTTTTTTCAATATTTTTACTTTTTTGTTCAGAATTATTTCACAGAGAGTACACATTGGCGGTTTATAATCTAAACATAACGACAGAACAGCAAATATAACGCTGTATTTTTGGAGGTCATTTTATGAACGAATTTAATGAAATGAATCAGTCAAACGAGATCCCTGCCGAGGTCGTTGAGATCACAACGGTTCCCGAAAATAATAAACCGAAAAAGCCGCGCAGAAATCACGCGACCGCAAAGGTTCTATCAATGCTGCTGGCGGTCATCGTTGTCGGCGGCGGCGCAGGCTTCGGCGGCGCGTATTTCGGCAACAAGGCTTTAAATTCCGCGGCTGTTAATAACAACAGTACACATTTGGTAAACCGTGATCAGAACGCTTCGTATCCCACGCTCGATGAGCTTCAGGTCAATACGTCGTCCATTCAGCACACAGTCAATGAAAACGCCGAGTTTAACTCCGACGGAACATATAAGTATACGCGCGACCTTGTAAAGGCTGTTCAGGACAGTATCGTCTACATTGAGGTGTTCACCGATTACCGCGGCAAGTCCACTCTCGCGGGTTCGGCAAGCGGAATAATCATCTCGCGTGACGGCTATATCGTCACAAATCATCATGTGGTCAAGGACTGCAACAAGTATACTGTCAAGGTGAACACCACCGACTCCAAGACAGGCGAAAGCGCTTCTAAAACATATGACGCAAAGCTGCTTGGCGCTGACGAGGATACCGACCTGGCGGTGCTGAAGATCGACGCGCAGAACCTGCAGGCGGCTGTTCTCGGAGATTCCGACAAGCTCTGTCTGGGCGACGACGTTGTTGCTATCGGAAATCCGCTTGGACTGGAGACCTCCGTATCCAAGGGCGTTGTTTCAGGTCTTGACCGTCATATTTCCGAAAGCGCGAGAAGCCTTTCTTCTATCCAGACCGACGCCGCGATAAACAGCGGAAACTCGGGCGGAGCGCTCTTCAACGGATATGGAGAGGTCATAGGCGTTGTCAACGAAAAGTACGTAAGCAACTACGCCGAGAGCCTTGGATTTGCGATCACGATCAATGAGGCAAAGAGCGTTATCAATGATCTGATCTCGAAGGGCTATGTTTCGGGACGCGCTATCCTTGGTATCAGCTATAACAACATTACAGAATACGCCGCCGCTTACCGCGGAATGACCGCGGGCTGGCTGGTTGCCGAGATCAACCAGGATCTTCCCGTAGCTAAGAGCGGACTTGTGGTCGGCGATACCATAATTAAGATCGACGGCTTTTCCGTGCTGGACGGCAGCGCATCTGACGTTTTTGCAAAGAAAAAGCCCGGCGATACGGTCGTAGTTACGGTTGTCCGCACCAATTCCTTCGGGTATGAGCGCAACGTGGATATTACGATCGAGCTTGGCGAGTCCAAGGGCAATAATTAAGACATCTTCCAAATTGTAACCTCTGCATAAATTTACCCCCACATGGCGTAAGCCTTGTGGGGGGATCTTTTGCGGTTATACTTATAGAAATCAGATCGGTTCGTTTTTGACAACTAAATAACCAATCACTATTTACTATTAACTATTTCAGACTGTAGTAGTCGGACGGTCGTTGTCAGTAACTTGCGGCGCAACAGGCGGCTTTTCGCTGTTTATGCCGCTTGCTATCGCCTTTCCCTGAACGAAGGAGTTTACCATCTGCTTGAGATCAATGCCGAGACCGTCCAGCAGACCGGAGGACGCTTGTGTGGTCGCTTCGGTGATGTCCTTGACGAGCTTGGAGGTGTTTCCGTCTCCGTACATCGTGATCTTGTCGATGTTCTCAAGCGGCTTTGCGATCGCTTCCGCGATGGCGGGCATCTGCTCGAAATACATCTGCAATACGGCGGCTTCTTCCATCTTCTTCATAGCTTCCGCCTTCTTGTCGAGACCTTCCGCTTCGGCGAGAGCCTTGGCGCGGACCGCTTCCGCTTCCGCAAGACCGCGTGCGCGGATACCCTCCGCTTCCTGTTCCGCCGCGAAACGTGCCGCTTCGGCGCGTGCCTTCTCGGCGGCGGCTTCGTTCTCGGCTGTTACGAGAATAGCGGCGGCTTCGTTCTTCTTGATCTGCAGCTCCGCTTCGGAGTTCTGGATATCTTCGTACTTCTTAGCTTCCGCAACACGCTGAGTGGTGTAGAGACGCGCGTCGGCGTTCTGCTCGGCGGCGTACTTCTGAGCTTCGGCTGTCTTCTTTACCTCCGCTTCGAGGGCGCGTTCCTTGATCTCGGCTTCCTTCGCCTTGATCTCGACTTCCTTTTCCTGCTTTGCGAGGTTAGCGTTCGCTGTGGTGATCTCTATGGTTTTGCGCTGCTCTTCCTCTTGGATACGGTAAGCCGCGTCAGCTTCCGCCTGCTTGATATCGGCGGCGCGCTTCAGCTCTGCCTGCTTGATGGCAAGCTCATTCTGGCGAACAGCGATAGCTGTTTCGGAATCGACTTTCGCGTCATTTGCCTTGCGGTTGGCTTCCGCCTGTGCAATGCGGATATCGCGCTCTGCCTCCGCCTTGGAGATGGCGGCTTTCTTGCGGATCTGCATGGTGTTGTCGATACCCATATCGTTGATAACGCCGTTGTCGTCAACGAAATTCTGTACGTTGAAGGACACGATCTCGAGACCCATTGCTTTAAGGTCGGGATCCGCGTTCTGACGTACCTTATCGGCGAACGCCTGACGGTTGGAGATCATTTCCTCAAGGCGCATCTGACCGACGATCTCACGCATATTACCCTCGAGCACCTCGCGGGCTACGCCGGTGATGTACTGCGCGTTTCTGTTAAGGAAGTTCTGCTGCGCTCTTTCAATAGTATCCGGCGCGGGGGATATCTTTACGTTTACAACGGCGTCGATCATGATGTTTATGTAGTCTGCTGTGGGAACTGCCTGGGCTGTCTTTACGTCTACCGACATAAGCGAAAGCTCCAGGGTATCGCAGCGCTCGAAGAACGGCAGCTTTACCGCGGCCTTTCCTATAACGACCTTCGCCCTGCGGCGCAGACCGCTTATGATGAACGCTTTGTCGGGCGGCGCTTTGCGGTAGCCCGCCGCGAACATGAAGATCACTATCGCAACAATAATAATTGCGGGAATGATAATGCCCTTGTATTCCTCAAACATAATAATCCTCCTTATCTAAAAGAAATTTCAAAAACGGCCGGCGCTTCGCACCGTCCTAGCCAATCCCACCCGGCTACGCGCCTTCGGCGCTTCGCCGTGCGGGATTGCTTTTTGAAATTTCTCCTGCTCCCTTATAACGTTGATCTTGTCAAACGCGCTTTGCTTGGCGTTAATAGTGTTGATCTTGGCGTGGATGACTGCAATGCGCGATCAAAACGCTAAACTCAACTATACATTAATTATATCATAGTTTAGAAAAATCGTCAATATATTGTGGCTTTTTTCTACGTTTTGCACAAAAAAGCACAAAATTTTTTTCGTTGGAAATTATTTTAAAACTGCTGTCAATAAGGCATATTCCCAACATAATTTCGGGATATAAAGTATTCGGGAAAATACGGAAAATAGCCGGCTTTGTAAGAAATAACCAATATATTCCCGAAAATTTGGTGATATTGACTGTTGACGATTTGAGCAATATGTTTTATGATAGAAGTAGTATTATTTGTTATTCAATGTTATTAAATATAGGTATGAGGTGATGCGAGAATGGAAATTCTGCAGCAGATAATCGATATGGACAGAGCTGCCGCAGCCCGTGCGTATGCCGCTGTTGAGGAAGAGCGCAGGCTGTCCGACGAGTCGGGCGAGCAGTCCGCGAAGGAAAGCCGCGAAATGCTGTCGGCGGAACGCGCCAGAGTGCGGGAATACTGCGAAAAAAAGGAGCAGCAGCTTTCCGTTAAGCTCCGAGAGGCGGCTTCCGTGCAGCAGGAAAAGTGCAGACAGCTCGATGAGAGCTTCAACAGTCTCAAAGAGCAATGGAAGTCCGAGATCCTCGGCCGGATCACGGGGGCATAAGTATGGCGTTCGCTTCTAATTCGGTAGTTGCCAAGGCAAGAGCGGTGTACGGGCGGTCGCTTTCCGCAGACGATTATTCGCAGCTCGTTTCAAAAGAGAACGTCGCGGAGGTTTGCGCGTATTTAAAGCAGACTCAGCGCTATTCAAAGGTGTTGGCATCCGCGGATCCTCAGCTTATCCACAGAGCACAGCTCGAGGCGTTGGTGCAGAGGTCGGTTTTCGATATTTTCGAGAGCTTCCACAGGTTTGACTATACCGACAGCCAGAGGTTCTTCAACTATATCGTGTCGGAGCTTGAGATCGAGCAGATACTTCTTGCGCTACAGAACGCGGCAAGCGGAAGCTCGGTGGATTTTGTCGCTAAGCTCCCTATGTTCTTGCTGGAGCACTCGAAGGTCGATCTTGCCGCGCTCGGACACGCGGGCAGCCTTCCCGAGGCTTTTGAAAAGCTGCGCGGCACGGGGTATGAGAAAACAATCGGCGATCTTCTTATTTCGGGCGCGGAAACGGGACGCTTCAATATAAGCGAGTGTGAGCGGCGGCTGTACAATCGGTATTATCTTAAAATGCTCAAGGCGATAGAGCATGATTATAAGGGTGCGGAACGCAAGGAGCTCAAGCGCGCGGTGCTGCGGGCTGTCGACATGGAGAACGTGGTCACGCTGTATCGTTACGCGAGGATCTTCGGAACGTCCGCGGCGGATATCCCGGGAAAGCTGCTGAGCTTTAAGTACAGGCTTTCCGAGGAGGTCGTTGAACGGCTGGCGGCTCAGAAGGATGTTAACAAGATCGCCGCGGAGCTGGCAGGCGTAGGCTACGGTATCAACGGAGATATCCCGTCCGGTGTGGAGCAGCTTACGGAGCGTATCAGCCTTGATTTTATGAAAAAAACGCTCAGACTGTCACAAAGCTCGTCGGTAGTATACTTCGCGCTGATACAATGTCTGAAAGCAGAGCTTAAAAATGTCAAGACCATCATCGAGGGAATACGCTACGGAATGAAGGGCAGCGATATCCTTGAGATGATAGTAATTTGACGATATATGCCGCTCGGGCGGCTGCATTAATTGTCAATTGTCAATTATCAATTGTATATTGACAAGGGGGTTGTTATATGGGCATAGAGAAAATGTCGCTTATCTCGGTGGCGGGTCCGCTGGACAAGCTGGATCCCGCGCTGATGGCGTGCAGCGAAAGCGGGCAGTTTCAGATAACTGCCGCGGGCGCTGTAATGCGCGGCGGCGGTGAACAGAATCCGTATTCGGGAATTTACTCGAGGATCCGCGATATGGCGGGAAATCTCAGGATCAAGGCGGAATACTGCGATTTCAAGTATCTTCCTTACGAAACGAGCGAGGACTTTGAAAATTATTTCGCGAAGATCAGCGAGCGTTACAGCGAGATCAGCGGAAAGCTGGAAGAGGTCCAGCAGGCGCTTGAGGAACACAAGAGCACACAGGCGTATCTGCACCATCTGGTGGGACTGAACGTTTCGTTCAGCGATCTGTTCGAGATGAAATACGTGAAGCTGCGTATCGGGCGGCTGCCGCTGGACGGGGAACGAAAGCTCGAGTATTACAAATCAAAGTGTATGGTTTTTCTGCCGTTTGAGCATACGGGAGATCATGTTTACGGAATATACCTTACTCCCGTGTCGGACGTGGAATTCACCGACGAGGTGATGCGTTCGCTGGGCTTTGAGCGTGTAAGGCTGCCGAATTATCTTCGGGATAACGCCGAGGACGCGGAGAAAAAGCTCGCGGAGCAGATAGCTCTCGAGGAAAAGAAGAAAGAAGACCTTGAGAAGGAGCTTGCTTTCTTCATCA
>JAIEDJ010000044.1 GCA_029068025.1 Oscillospiraceae bacterium
GCAGTCACCCACACAATGTTGTCCTTGGCTTGGGTGCTTGTGCTCCGGTTTGGCACGCAGATCCTGGCTAAACAGTCTCTAAATGCGGCTGGCGGTCATTTCATTCCAATGCGATACAAAGGCTGAGGTTCGTCGTCATTCAGCGTATTGCCAAACAGATAAAGCACAGCGTCGTCGGTGACCGCAGCCAAAAGGTGAATTCCCGGCGGGATAGCAGACCCGCCCGGCAGATTACATTCCCAGATCAGCTGCATGGTATCCGTTGAGATTGCCCGGCAGCGCATAACGTTATAGTCCCAATCTTGTATAAACGCGACCTTTTTCCCGGGAGACAGGACAATATTGCTGAAATTAAAATATTGTGAGGTTTCGTTTACAGTGAACGCTGTTTCGGTTTCGGTCAGCTTGCCGTTCTCAAGTTTTGCGCGGGATACACGGCGAACCTTGCCTTCCTGCTTTGTCATCAGGAAATTCTCATCGTCCAGCGCCATCAGCTCGGCGCTGTCGGGAAGCCGCTGAATGATACCGAGAGTCGGAAGCTCCAGCAAAAATGTATGAAGAGTCTCATCGCCATGCCATTCGGAGGCACTGTTCTTATCATAGTCAAACAGCGTCACCGTCGCCAGCTTCGGCGTTACTATATTCACAAAAGCCATCACCCAGGAATCTCCGTAGCCAAAATTATCCACCGATAACGTCTTAATGACGGTTTCCGTTTTCAGATCATACAGTGTCAAATTTTTCTGGTCATTATCAATATAGAGATATTGTGACTGATCCGGCGTAAAATCGGATTTGTAGCCTTTAGGTACTTGTACGGTTCTCTGGAGTTTGCCGTTTTGATAGTACCGTACTTCCCATCTGCCGTCCGCAGTGCCGTCCACATCAAACGGGCCGAAAATGCCGGTTCCCGGGTAGTCGCGGTCGGGGAGCACCTCTGTACGGCTGTTGTAAACGTCAAAGGCGACATGATCCAGCTCGTTTCCGTCGGAGTCTATCCAAAAATAATGATAGTTCCGGGTATTGTCGGATGCCCATATTACAGGATCGGTTCCTTTCAGATAGATCCCGTGGATCGACAAATAATCTTGCGGCCGAACAGTGAGCAATGTTTCACATTCCAAGCCATCGGTCGCGTCCAGAAGCTCCAGCTTCGGCAGATCGTCCTTTCCCAAACTGATCCGATCAAGGATCTCCTGCGGAACGGGATCGCTGCTTTGATCGCTTGAATCATCCGAATTATCCGAGCTGTACGAGTCGCTTGAGCTTGTACCGCTTTGATCGGAGCTGTCATCGGAAGACGTTGGGCCGTGCGGATTCGGGTCTATCCACTCGCTGCGTGAGCTTGCGATAAAGAAAACAGCTGCCGCAAAAATGCAGATCAGACATGCTGCCGAAAGCGTGACCGCCCAGATCGGAGTTCTCTTATTCTTAACAACGACCTTTATCGGTTTTTCACTGTTTAATTCCGGAATATCCAGTATGATATCGTCGTCTATGCCGTCGATAATATCAAAAATATCTTCGGGTCTCATATATCATAGCCCTCCTTCCTGAGATAATTGCGCAGCTTTTCGCGCATACGGCTGAGCATTACATATGTGTTTTCTTCCTTCAGTCCAAGCTCCAGAGCGACGTCGCGGACGCTGCGGCAATACCAGTAGCGCAGCACAAACGCCCGGCGGTTCACCTCCGAGGATCCTCGCAGGAATCGGCTTATCGCCGACATCATTTCCTTGCGCTCCAGAGTTCCCTCAACGCTTGTTCCGTCCGAGACGATCTCCGCCAGCTCGTCATACACCAGCGCAAGCTCGCCTTTGCCGCGCTTTTCCGAAGCAGAGCGCTTTATTCTGTCAAGCGCGATATTCTTGGTTATTCTTCCCAGAAACGCGCACATTGAAGCCGGCTTTTTCGGCGGTATAGCTTCCCATACGCGCATCAGCGCTTCGTTCACGCAGTCCTCAGAATCCTCGTGATTATTAAGTATCCCCCTCGCTATTGATCTGCAATAGCTGCCGAATTTTCTCAGCGACTCGCGAACGGCAGACTCGTCGCGTTCCCAGAATCGTTGTATGATCTCTTGATCTTCCATACTTCTATCACCTTCCTTACCCTTACAAACGACATTTTTTTCAAAACCTAACAGCCATATCTGAAATTATAAGTGATTTTTTGATAATTGTCAAGATATACAGAAAACCCGGATCTGTTTTGTGCGTTCTGCACAGCTTCACAAGGATGATAATTAGCAGGCAAAAACGCTCCCCGCGCGGACAAGGTTCTCCTTGATCCGCGAAGAGAGCGCTCTGCTTTTTATTGCCGGGCTGTCAATTATTGGTTATCGAAGTCAGTCGTCTCTACGCTTGACCGCCGTTACGACTACGCCCATTGCCGCGAGAACCGCCGCCGAGGCTACATAGCCCATAGACACACCGGTGTTGGGGTTGCCTGCCGCAGCTGTCGAGCTGTTGGAGCCGGAAGCCAATTCCCCGGAGGTCGTGCCGGAGGTTCCGTTCGTTGTACCGCTTGTCGTTCCGTTTGTTGTTCCGCTTGTAGTGTCACTTGTCGTTCCGCCGGTGGTACCGTTCGCGGTTCCTCCGGTGGTGCCGCCCGTGGTTCCGTTTGCCGGGTCGCCGGGCACTGCGTCCCCTGTTCCCGCGCCGTCGGTGTCACGCGCGGTAAATCCGTTTAAAATATCGCGTCCCGCGTCCATAGCGCCGTCCGCTATATCCTCACCCGCACGGGCAACGCCGTCTATCGCTCCGCCTATAGGCCCGTCTGCGTATGCCGCGTGAGAAAGCGCCGCACAGCACGCAAGTGCCGCGGCGACAGAGATCTTTTTAAACATAACGTTCATTCTCCTTTGTGATTATTGCGCGCCATAAAACCGCCGGGAAACGTCCGTCTTCAACACTGGGAGTTTCCCGGCGGGAGAAGAACGTGTCTTGCGGCAATTCATAAATTCGCGCAGAATTATTATTCACAAAAGAATATTTTTTATTAAAGGCGATTTACGGTTTAAGATTTTGCTTGATTTTTTGTTAATTTTTGGTTTTGATCAAATGCTCACACACAAAAATATCCGTTTTATATATTGACAAACAGCGAAAAATCCTGTATAATATATAAAGTTATACAGCGGCTTTTAAATCGGTACTGTGATGCCGATAAGGTTGTGAATTTTATAAGAACCCGTTGGGGAAACTGTATCCGTCTTCGGGCTGTTAATAAAACTCTATGCCGCCGCTTGGGGCGGTTTTTTTGTGTGTTGGAGGTGAGAATGGTGGAAGCCGGGATCAAGGCTGAGATACTTGATGAAAGTGCCGTTTCAAGGGCGGTCACGCGGATCTCGTTCGAGATCATCGAGCGGAACAAGGGCGCCGAGGATCTGTGCCTTGTCGGGCTGCTGTCGCGCGGCGCTGTGCTGGCGCGGAGGATCGCCGAGAAGATCTCCGAGAACGAGGGGCGCAGTATCCCGATAGGGGTTCTTGACATCACACCGTTCCGTGACGACGACAGGCGCGGAGACAGCGAGGATTCCTCCGAGATCGACTTTGATATCACCGATAAACGCATTGTGATAATCGATGACGTGATCTTTACGGGACGTACCGCGAGGGCGGCAATAGACGGGCTTCTGGCGCGGGGCAGACCGACGGTGATACAGCTTGCGGCACTGATAGACAGGGGACACCGTGAGCTGCCGATCAGAGCGGATTATATCGGGAAGAATCTACCGACTTCTCACAGCGAAAAGGTTCGCGTTATGGTAAAGGAATTGGACGGCTGCGACAAAGTGGTCATCTGCGGCGATTGATTGGAGAATGATATGAAGCTATTGTTGAAGAACGGCTATGTGATCGACGAGGCAAACGGCTTTGAAGGCGAGGCTGATATTCTCGTCGAGGACGGAAAAATATCCAAGTGCGCTCCGAATTTGCAGGCGGACGCGGACAACGGGATCAAGGTAATCGACTGTTCCGGAAAACACATTATTCCGGGGATTTGCGATATGCACGTTCACTTCCGCGATCCGGGTCAGACGCACAAGGAGGACATCATCACGGGCAGCGAGGCTGCCGCCGCGGGAGGAGTTACCGCCGTGGCCTGCATGCCGAATACCTCTCCTGTGATCGACAATGCGGAAACAGTAAAATATGTAATCGAAAAGGCTAAGAGCGCGAAGATCAAGGTATACCCCATCGGCTGTATTACCAAGGGGCAGATGGGCGAGGAGCTGTGCGACTATATCGAGCTTAAAAACGCGGGGTGCGTGGCGGTCTCGGACGACGGGAAGCCCGTAAGAAGCGCGCGTATGATGGCGAGGGCTATGGTACAGGCGCATTATGCGGGACTGCGCGTTATCTCGCACTGCGAGGATCCTGATATCATAGCGGGCGGTATCATCAACAGCGGCGCGGTATCAAAAGAGCTTGGCGTGAAGGGTATGCACCGTATGTCCGAGGATACCCAGACCGCGCGCGACGTTGTTATGGCGGGAGATCTGGAGATGCCGATACATATCGCGCACGTTTCCACATTCTCAAGCATGATGATCGTGCGGTTGGCGGCGCGGTGCGGCGTTATGGTAACGAGCGAGACCGCTCCTCACTACTTCACCATGACCGATGAAAAGCTGCGGACACGCGACGCGGATTACAGAATGAATCCGCCGCTGCGGACGCAGCAGGATGTTACCGCGATAACCGAGGGCGTGTGCGATGGTACTATTGATTGTATCGTAACCGATCACGCTCCCCATTCCCCCGAGGAAAAGGCGGACTTCGAGAAAGCGCCGAACGGAGTTGTCGGTCTGGAAACGTCGCTTGCCGCAACGCTCACACAGCTGTATCACACGGGCAAGATCTCGCTGAAAAGGATAGTAAGGCTGATGTGCGTGAATCCGAGAAAGATTCTCGGGATCCCCGGCGGCAGCTTTACTGAGGGCGCGCCCGCCGATATCACGGTGTTTGATATCAACGAGGAATGGACGGTGGATCCGGACAAGCTGCACGGAAAGTCAAAGAACACCTGCTTTAAGGGGATGACGCTCAAGGGCAGGGTGAAGCTGACCATAGTCG
>JAIEDJ010000045.1 GCA_029068025.1 Oscillospiraceae bacterium
GTCATACAGCGCTTTAAGCTGTTCCGCGTTCACCCCGGAGAGCGTTCCGTCCTTCGAGATATCGGTAAAAATAAAGTACTTCACCCCGAACGAGATCATCTTATTCGCGAGATCTATGTAGTTCACATTCGAGGATTCAAGCCAGCCCTCGGTCGCGACCATTCCGTTCAGCGCGTCAATGCCAACGGCGATTTTCTCCGACCCGAATTTCTCAACGGACTCCTTGACAAGCTGCGGGTTTTTAAGCGCCGCCGATCCGAGAATAACGCGCGATATGCCCATATCCAAATACTCGCCAACTGTCTCGATACTGCGGATACCGCCGCCGACCTCTACTTTTAAATGCGTTTTCTCGGCAACGTCATTGTAGATCTTGGTATTGACCGGTCTGCCTTCTTTAGCGCCATCCAGATCGACCATATGGATCCATTCCGCGCCGGCTGCCTCGAACGATCTCGCAGTATCAAGAAAGTTGTCGGCGACCTTTTCCACAGTCGCGTAGTCGCCCTTGAACAGACGGACCACGTTCCCGTCCTTAATATCTATAGCCGGTAAAATAATCATAAACTCACCTCATAAAATTAAGATCTATCCGTCGAATCAAGTTCATCGGCAAAATAACGACGGCTCTTCATTTTCCCGTTTACCGAAATCTTGTAGTAATAACATTCCCTGTTAAAGTGCCAGCAGATTTTTGCGATCTTTCCCATAAGCTCGGGATGATTTATGAACGAAACGCTTGAATCAAAAACAAATTCTGGCGGATCACGTAAGGGTTTGATATGTTTTAAATCAAGAGCCATACCGCTTTTGGAGATCACCGCTTTTTCATTCTGCACTTCATATTGAATAACGGTTTGAAACAACTCGGCTGCACTGTGATCAAGACATACTCCCCACATAATCATCACCTCATTTAAAATTACTTCTCAAACCCTTCAAGCTCTTGGCACAGCGCGACAAAATCATCGTAAACGGTAATGGTCTGCAAGTATCGAAAATCAAGGATATACCCGGAAGTCTTATGCCGCAGAAAATCCGCGTCCCACAGCTCCGTTGCGACAAACCCGCGCTTGTAGTCGTATTTCAGCGGCTCGAACTTATCAATATTTCCGCGGAAATATTTTACTTTCGCCATACACAGCTTGTTTATCCGAAACAACAGCCCGATAACATCGGTTCGCTCAACAAACGAATCCTTGAAGATCAAGTGCTTGTGTGAATTCTCCTTATCGGAGTACCACGCGTTGTCCTCATGCTTCAAGCCATATTTTTGGATCAAGAGCTGCTTCTCGTCCATTGGTACACACTCCTAAAGATCACATCTAACGAACATTTATATTGTCTGTAACATATTGGAAAACTTTTTTAAACATCTCTTCAGACGAAATATCTTCAAAATAATAACGATCCAGCCCCTCATCAATAAGAGGTTCAATAGTCTCAAGCTGCTCTTTTACGTTGTCACCAAAGGCATAGGCGAAATATCCCACTTCGTTCGGATCGAACTCTGCAAAATACATAATGAGCAGAGTGTCACTGTCTGCCAGATTGGTGTTGTACCAATCGATAGCATAAGCTGTCTTGGAGGAATCTGTTGAAAGAGATGAAATAAATCCGTTTATTACAATATATGGCTGAATTCCCAGGGTATCATAGAAAAACTCAAAACTCTTTCCTGCACCCTTCTCTTTCCCATCAAACCAATCATCATTATCAATAACACAATCCGAATTAAACGGCTGTGATGGTATATTGCGTGTGATGGTTATACAGCCATCTGATGGTTCAAAACTTTCGCGATATTCGCTGTGATAACTACTGTCTGTTCGATTAGACTTTCTTATACCACTGCCGCTAAAGCACGCATTATAAAAAAAGATGATTGGTAATCCTATAAGAAATACAGTGATAAGAGCTGATACTACACGAGAGCCTTCTTGAACCGAACCATAATTTTGATGACGAGGTGGAGAATCAAATCTACCGACCCTAGGCGGAGGAAAAGAACGTCCAAATCTTCCTCTGGGAGGCGATGAATGTCTAAATCCAACTCTGGGTGGTGAATTGAACCCACTATTACGTCCATACGATGACGGTGAACTATGTGAACCCCTTGAAGGCGATGAACTTTGTGATGGGCGATGACCTCCGCCGCTGCTGGAGTGCCCTCCACCCGATCTTCCGCCCACACCCGGTCTTCCCATAATATGAATCCTCCCCATGGTATATCAGCCTCTCATGCTGTGATAATTTAATCGACATTGTAATTACTGATGATCTCCCCTCTTCATTCAGAAAATCACTTTGCATGAGACGAATTGCGTAAAATTAAACTTTTACGCTTTTTTCAATCGATTTTTACCAATATCTCAATTTCGGTATCTTTAAAAACGTCTTTTATAACCTCCCGAACCTCGTCCCATTGCAGCTTGTCAAGCCCGCACCCTATCTTCGGCATAGCGAGCTTTTTCAAGCCGCGTTCAACCGCCTGTCCGCGCATATCCTCCAGCGACTGCCGCAGCGTTTCAAGCGTTGGCTTGTGAAAATACCGTTCCTTTGTAACGAGATTTGCAGCAAGAACGCCGTCTGTCTCGATAAACAAGCAGTATCCCCTGCCCTGCCATTGCTTATTGTACTGCTCGATCAGCTTTTTCTTAACGCCCATAGCGGCGAACTTTTTGGCTATCCCCGCACCTAGCGCGAAATCGGAGCTTATACAGTGGCACAGCGCATATTCCCGAAGAATATTCTCATCAAACAGATCTCCCTGTTCCTCGCGTAAAGTCATTATTAAAAAATCCCTTCCTTCGCGTATAAAGGCGATTTCCCGAACAGACTATATTTAAAATATCCGCGGCGATACGCCGCTCATAATTCATTGAACCTCCGAAGAATATTAAGACCCGTTTCTCCGCTCTTTTCCGGGTGGAACTGCGCCCCGAAAACGTTCCCGGAGAATACCAGCGCGGGTATGTCCATTCCATAGTCACAATATGCCGCGATATTCTCGGGAGAGCAATGTGCGGCGTATGAGTGAACGAAGTACACATATTCGCCGTCCCTGCAATAATCAAGCAGCGGACACTTTTCGTTGAATTCAAGCGAGTTCCACCCGATATGCGGTATCGGAAGACCCTTTGGAGTCATCAGCTTGACCGAGCCTTTGATAAAGCCCAGCCCGTCCGTTTCCCCGAACTCGTAGCCCTTTTCAAATAACATCTGCATACCGAGACAGATACCGAGCAGCGGCTTTTTTGCCGCTTCCTCTTTGATAACGCCGACCAAGCCGCTTTGGTTCAGCATTCTCATAGCGTCGGGAAACGCGCCCACTCCCGGAAGTATCAGTCTGTCCGCCGACCTCAGATCGTTGGCGGACGCGGTTACTTTGTTCTCAAAGCCGAGAAAGTCCAGCGCGTTCTTCACGCTGAACAGATTCCCCGCACCATAATCAATAATAGCGATCATTTTTTTGACCTTTCTTAATAAGTTAAACAGAACAACTTGTTGTATTTATCAAGCCCCTTGTTGAACCGAGCAGCGAACCTTTTAAGCCGCTGAAATTCCTTTTCGGGGAACACGTCCCAGTGCTTGTTGTAAAGCGCCAGTCCGTTTCCGTTCTCGTACAGCGAAAATTCGACCAGCACATCATCGATCAGCCGCTTTATCTCAAAGGAATTCCGATACTCGAACTCTTTTTCCACCGAAGCAAGCTCCGCGCCTCTGTACGGCAGCTCCATCGAATCGGGGGCAATGAATATCTCAACCGCGACCTTTCCGTCCTGAAGCGCAAGCTGCAGAATATTGGCTCCCGGCTCGTCCTGCCAGCAAAGCCATTCCTCTTGGGATATCCCTTCAAGAACGTTTGTCAGCGCATCAAGAAACAGCTTTGGCGCGTCGCACTGTAGATAATCCGAATTGCAGAGCCATCCCTGCTTTTCATCATGCGGTGTAAAGCACACCTCGAACCAGCCATAGCGTATCTTGTGGATCTCAAATACGTTCATCGCACTCTCCCTTACCGAAAATCAGATCGCTGTGCAGTTTGACATGTTCCATAATGTGACCGATGTTTCCCTCTCCCGCAAATCTGCTCATATCAAAGTAGTTTTCGTCGGCAGACAGCCACAGCAGAGGGTTCTTTTCCTCGCGAAGCTCTACCTCATGTACAAGCCGTCCCGCGTAAACCTCGACATAGCAGTCGTCCAGCGGATAGGAAAAATCCATCAGATGAACTAATCGAATATCCGCGTCGGTGATCCCGCTTTCCTCGAAGAGTTCCCGGTAAGCAGCCGCAAAGCCGTCCTCGCCCTGCTCTATCTTGCCGCCTACCATATTGTAAAGCCCCTTGTACGGGTCTTTGACGCGTTTGCACATCAGCATTTTTATCTTGTCGGGCGAGAAAACCGCAATAACGTTATACCCTTGCATTATAGCATGCCCTTAGTCGATATCGTGCTGCCGTCCGCATTCAGCCGAACAGCGGTTTTCAGCGCATATGCTAGCGCCTTGAACAGCGCCTCGATCTTGTGGTGATCATTTGAGCCGTATTCCACGCGTAAATGCAGAGTAATTCCGGCATTGAACGCAAACGCTCTCATAAATTCCTCGGTAAGACAGGTATCAAACTCGCCCACACGCTCATTAGTGAATTCCGCATTAAACACAAGAAAAGGTCTAGCCGAGATATCAAGCGCACAGAACGCAAGCGATTCATCCATCGGAATATACGCCGAACCGTAGCGCATTATTCCGGACTTGTCGCCCAAAGCCTCTTTAAAAGCCATGCCAAGCACGATCCCAATATCCTCTGCGGTGTGGTGTCCGTCAACATACAGAT
>JAIEDJ010000046.1 GCA_029068025.1 Oscillospiraceae bacterium
GGAGTGAAGGTAACGGCAAAGTTCCGCACAAGGAACGGCAGCGGACTTTCCGAGGAAGAACGTCGTTCGGCTCTGAAAACGCTGACCGAGATCGTCGAAAACGGAATAGTATAATAAAGCTAAGATCAACAAATTAATTGAGCAGTGAATTTCAAAAAGGTCGAAAAAATTTTAACCAACAACAAAAAAATTTTTTCGATCGGTTCTCAATTGACGGCTAAACGGAACGGAGCGCTTGCGCGGAGTGGAGTGTGCCGCCAATTGAGAATTTTGAAATTCTTTTAAATCAACTGCTCCTCGTCAACATTTTAGAGGTTTATCTACAAACTAAGCCGCAGTCTTTTTTGACTGCGGCTGGTTTGCTTATTTCTTCTTTTTTGAGCTGCTTTCGGGCTCCGGCTCGGGTTCGGGCGCGTGGTATACCGAAACTCTGATAGAACTGATGACGATGTCCTCAACGGGTCTGGACTTCTCTCCGAAATTGTTGGTCGTGACCTCCGCTTCGGTGATCTTGTCAAGAACGTCCTGTCCCTCGAAGATCTGTCCGAATACGGTGTTGCTGCCGTCCATCATCGGAAGTCCGCCTGTCGTTTCGGCGTATTTCTTAATGATATCCTTGGATGCTCCCGAGATCATATCCGCAAGAGCGTTGTAACGGGTCTCGTGATAGGTAAGCTCCTCAAGATAGGGATCGGTATTGTCAAGTCCTTCCTTTTTGGCAGTGTATTCCTCCGCTTTTTCCTTGATCTTGGCGGTATCATACTGCGTCAGATCGTAAAGTCTTTTAGAGTTTACGATGGCGAACTGTGTGGTGTTCTGACCGTTGAGACTGGCGTAGGTAAGAGCGCCGTAAAAATGACGCGCGTCGGAGCTGATCTCGTTCGGGAAATATCCCGTCGTATTTACAAGCGCCTCGCCGCCTGTTCCGTCACCGTTGAGAGAGCCGCCCTGGATAAAGCCGTCCTTCAATACACAGTGGATCTTAAGTCCGTCGTAATACTTCTTCTCGCAGAGCTTCTGGAAATTATCCACCGCCTGCGGGGCGATGTCGGGGAAGAGCTTGAATTTCATCGTGCCGTAGCCTTCAATAACTATCTCGGCTATAAGATCCCCCTCTGAAAGGATCACCTCGTCTCCGATATTACCCGGAGGAACGCTTGCGCCGCACGCTGTGTTAAGTAAGCAGCATAAAACCATTACGATACATAATAGTACTCTTTTAAGTTTCATTTTCAACACCTCGCATTATTTGAATTCGGTTACGGTAATATCCTTGATAACGATCGTCTGAACAGGCTTTGACTTCTCGTTGCGGCTGTCTTCGACCACCTCGACCTTGGAGATGCTCTGTATAACGTCAAATCCCTCGTAGACCTGTCCGAAAACGGTGTAATCACCATCCAGAGAAGGGGCACCGCCTCTCTCGTTATACAGCTTCTTGAGCGCGGGATCCATAGCGGCAACTTCTTTTTTGTAGTCTTCGCGCGCGGTCTCGTACTGCGAAGCATAGTATTCATAAAATGCCTTTTCATCGGCGGACGACGCGGCGGCGGCACGTTTTTTATATTCGTTTATGACATCGTCATACTGCTTTATCATATTGTCGAATGGATTCTTTTCGTTGCTGTTTACGATATAAAACTGGGTGGAGTTCTGTCCCGCCGCGTTTGCGTAGCACAAAGCACCGTAGAAATGACGCGCATTGTCGCTCGTTTCGATACCGAAGGAGCCGCCGTTCACTGCGGCTTCGCCTCCCGTGCCGTTGCCGTTTGTCGATCCACCCTGGAACATAAACCCTTCCATTACTCTGTGAATGGTAAGTCCTTTATAGAAACCGTCATTGCAGAGCTTTTGGAAATTTTCCACGCCAACGGGCGCGATGTCGGGGAAAAGCACCGCCTTTATCGTGCCAAATCCCTCAATCTCGAAGGTAGCGATAAGATCGCCGCTCTTGGGAGTTACCTCCTGAAGATTTCCGCTGCTGTTGCTGCTTGACGAAATGTTGTTATCCGACTTATCGCCGTCAGCGGGAGAGCCTGCCGGATTTCCGCAGCCCGTGAGCAGCATTCCCGCTGCCAGAAACAAAAATCCGAATTTCAGTATATTTTTGAGTTTCATTTATAGATCCTTTCTTAGAGCCTGTTTAGTATCCGGAGATTGCCGAATTTTTGAGCGGATTTTTCCTGTGACAAAGCTCGAAATCTGTAGGAATACTGTATGTATTTCAAAGATTTCGGGCAAAGTCACAGGGAAAATATGCCAAAAAGGCGGCGGTTGGAGGATGCTAAACAGGCTCTTATGCCTTTTTAACGACTGTTCCCTGACGGGTCTCTTCAACGATATATCCAAGCGCCGTGATCTTGTCGCGGAGCTGATCGGCAAGCGCGAAATCCTTTGCCTTGCGCGCGGCTTTTCTCTGCTCGATCAGATCGTTTACCTCGGCGGGGATCTCCTCATTATTCTTATTATACAACAATCCGAGCACATTTGTCAATGCCGAAAATTCCTCGGAATAGGCTCTTACGTCGCCTTTTGTGATCTCGGGGGAATTCAGCGCGGTGTTTATCCTGCGCACAAGCTCGAACACCGTGGAAATGCCGTCCGCGGTGTTAAAGTCGTCGTCCATCGCCTTGATGAAGTCCTCACGTGCGGATTTAATGTCGTCGAGCGTGCTCTGCGACGCTTCGCCGTCCTTCGCGGAGGCTTGTACGCGCTCCATCGCGTCGCGGCAGGTGTACAGCCGCGCGAGAGCCGCCTTGCAGGACTCGATGACCTCAAGCGTGTAGTTGAGCTGGCTTCTGTAGTGGACGGAAAGCAGCATAAAGCGCACGGGCTCATAGCCGAATTCCTTTGCCATATCGCGCACAAGGAAAAAGTTTCCCGCGGACTTGGACATTTTTTTGTTGTCGACGTTCAACATTCCGTTGTGCATCCAGATATTGGCAAGTGTGCAGCCTGTGGCACACTCGCTCTGGGCTATCTCGTTTTCGTGGTGCGGAAAGATCAGGTCGCTGCCGCCGCCGTGGATATCTATCGTATCGCCGATATAATGCCGCGACATCGCCGAGCACTCGATGTGCCAGCCGGGTCTGCCCTTGCCGAAGGGGGAATCCCAATACGGTTCTCCGGGCTTGGCCGCTTTCCACACAGCGAAATCCATCGGGTCGCGCTTCTTCTCGCCGACCTCAATTCTCGCGCCCGCCTTGAGGTCGTCCAGCGGCTGGTGGGAGAGCTTGCCGTATTCGGGGAACTTCGACGTGTCAAAGTACACATCGCCGTCCGCTTCATAGGCGTAACCCTTGTCCACAAGCGTTTTAACGATGTCTATGATGATGTCCATATTCTCCGTTACCTTGGGGTGAACGTCCGCGCGGCGCACGTTCAAGCCCTCCGCGTCGATAAAATATTCCTTTATGGCATTCTCGGAGACCTCTGAGGACGTTTTCCCAAGCTCGTTGGCTTTCTTGATGATCTTGTCGTCAACATCGGTGAAGTTCTGGACATAAAGTACCTTGTATCCGCGGAACTCCAGATAGCGGCGCAATGTATCGAATACGCACAAAGCGCGCGCGTTGCCTATGTGTATCAGATTGTAGACCGTGGGTCCGCAGCAGTAGATCTTGACCGTCCCTTCCGTCACCGGGACAAGCTCCTCCTTGCGGCGGGTCATTGTGTTATATATCTGCATAGTGATGACATCTCACTTTCTTTGTTCTTTTAATTCGCTTATCTCCGATTTCAGCGCGGCGATCTCTTTTTCTAACCGCTCTATGTGGATCAGGTGTTCGCAAAGGATCTCTGATACGGGATCCGGTATATGTATCTGATCAAGCTCGCTGTTGGATATCCGCACGCCGTCTCTTTTCACTACTCTGGCGGGAACTCCGACCGCCGTACAGTTCGGCGGTACTTCCTCGAGCACGACCGCGTTCGCGGCGATCTTTGAGTTGTCGCCGATCCTGAACGGCCCGAGAACACGCGCTCCCGCGCCCACCATTACATTATTTCCGAGCGTCGGATGGCGCTTGCCCACGTCCTTTCCCGTACCGCCGAGCGTTACGTTCTGATAGAGTGTGCAGTTGTCGCCGATCTCGGTGGTCTCGCCGATAACAACGCCCGAGCCGTGGTCTATAAACAGTCCCTTGCCGATCTTTGCGCCGGGGTGGATCTCTATTCCCGTCTTGTGGCGCGAGCGCTGCGAGATCCAGCGCGCTATAAAATAATATCCGCGCTCGTAGAACCAGTGCGCTATCCGATAGCTTCGCACAGCGTCGAAGGACGGATAGAGCAGCAGCACCTCAAGCGCCGAGTGAACGGCGGGATCACGCGCTTTTATAGACGCTATCTCCGCCTTGAGTTTATCAAACATCAAATACCTCCGCGATTCCTGCGAGTTTACGGTAAATCAGACAAATCACCCGCGGCACGAATCACGCCGCTGACACCGTATGCCGATATGTCAGGTGCACTGAATTCATTACCTATATATTATATACTATTTCCCGCGATTTTTCAAGTAGTTTTTTCAATTTTTATGTTAAGAGGACGAACGCCAGCGCCAATATCAGCTTTTTGTCGGCGTTCTGCTGCGACAATATCAGTATCAGTCCCGCTATGAGCAGCATATCACTGTCGGAGAACAGCTCCGACAGCGGAGACGCAGTACGCCTTTGACAAACGCGGCAGCTTGGGCAGCGGTTCGTGCAGGGAAGCCCGCAGCGCCGATCGGCTTCTTCCGGGCAGTGATCCTCGCACCTTTTTTCATGGCATTTTTCAATAGAATGATCACATCTTTTTTCGTTGTGATCATCATTGCATTGATCAGGCTGTTTTTCGCTGATTTTTTCACCGTTGTTGAACGCGTCTATTGCCTTATAAAATGCGGATTGTGTCGTATTCCATACCACTTGTATCACCTCCCGAAAAAGTACTTGAAAATCAAACGTTTCTACCGTTGGAAAATGCTTGGATTTTATGTATAAAATGCAAATTACATCAGCCTGCCGAAGATCCCCGAATCCTTGATGAGCGGGAGCACAGTAAACAGCTTCATAAGACGGATCGCGGAGTCGATCTTGACCCGGTTTTCCTCGCGGAGAAGCGGCTTCAGCGCCAACAGGAAACGCTCGTTGTCGTCCGGCTGGTTCAACGCTTCAAAAAGTCCCAGCATACGAATGAGCATTTCGGGATCGAGTCCCGAGAAAAGTCCCTCGGACTGCTCACCGCCGCGGTCTTTACCGCTGCTGTCGTCTTCCTCTTCGGTATCCTCCGTCAGCGCACGGAGAATGTCTTCGATGTTGTCCATGCGCCGCTCCTTTCAAGCTGCCATAGTCTTTTACTTGTTGCCGAGGATCCGCATAAAGTCTTCGGGATTTGACGCTTTTTTCAGTTTTTTCATAAGCTCTTCGTTTGCGAGCACGGCGCGGAGCTTTTCCTTGTCGGACTTGGAAAGGCTTGCGGAAAGTGCTTTTACATCGCCCTTTTCGAGCGTCTTTTTGAGGTTGTCGGGAGAAGTTCCGAGCTTTTTGCTTGCGGCGTTTACCAGCTTTTCAAAATTACTTTCGTTCATAGGGTGCTCCTTTGCATAATGGTATCGAAATCAAGGAATTTTTTCAAAATATCTTTCATTTTTATTTATCTTATGCTATAATTAAATTAATTAGTATTATACGGCTTGCTGCGGAAAGGTGTTGCTATGAAAATTCTTGTGGTTTCGGACACGCACAGAGATTTTAACGCGCTCAAAAATATTATCGACGCTAACAAGGATGCCGATATGCTGATACATCTCGGCGACGGTGAAAGCGAATTTGACGACGCTGACAGGCTTTATCCTCAGTTTCCGATGGTGTATGTCTGCGGCAACTGCGACTACGGAACGCATAAGCTGTCGCATATCGTCACCGCGTGCGGTATTCGTATCTTCTGTTGCCACGGGCATACCTATCATGTGCGCGATGGTATTGAATATCTGGTCTCGGCGGCGCGTCAGAACGACTGTGCCATTGCCCTTTACGGGCATACGCACCTGTTCCGCGCGGAACAGACAGGCGGTGTTTTCGTGATGAATCCCGGCAGCCCGAGTTCACCGCGCGGCGGCAACAAGCCGACCTACGGGATCATTACGCTGGGCGGCTCGGGGGAGATCAATATGGAAATTATCTCCATGGAGGACCACAAAGCGATATGATAAACAAACTGATCTTTCTTGACGAAGTGGATTCCACCAACAGTTATCTGCGGCTTCACTGCAGGGAGCTGCCGGACGGCGCGGCGGTCACTGCCGAACGTCAGACGGCCGGGCGCGGACGGCACGGTCACTCGTGGGAGGATATAGGCGGCGGAATGCTGCCGATGTCCGTTCTGCTTGTCGATCCGCCCGACCGCGAAACGCTCACCGCGCGTGTGGGGCTTGCCGTATGCGGCGCACTTGAAAAGGCTTGCGGCGGTATCAAGGTGCGGACGGCGATAAAGTGGCCGAACGACATTATTATGGCGGATCGCAAGGTCTGTGGTATTCTATGCGAGAGTGTTTGTTCGGGTGACAGGGTGTATGTCATCTGCGGGATCGGAATAAATATTTCGCAGAGTGAGGAGCAATTTCTTGCGGAGGGACTGCCTCACGCGGGTTCGCTGAAAATGCTGACGGGGGTTGAGCCGGACAGACGGCGGCTGTTCGAGGACGTTGCCGAGGCGGTGAAGATCCGCGCCGCAATGCCGTTTTCCGACTGCTACGACGAGTTTAAGGCACGGCTTATCAACCTTGGGCGGACTGTGAAGATCATAGGCGCGGACGGTGAGCGTACAGCGGTTGCGGAGGATGTTGCGCCGAATGGGTTTCTCATCTGCCGCGACGAGGGCGGCTTGTTCGAGGTCGGTTCGGGAGAAGTGAGCGTGCGCGGTGTAAACGGTTACATCTGATTGGTGAGGTACTTTATGATAGAGAATGAATTCAAGATAATGCTCAATTTGGAGCAATATGAGAAGCTGTTGGCGATGTATGAGTGGGACGAAGTCATAGAACAGGTCAATCACTATTACGATAACGAGAGCTTGCTGTTGTCGTCGCTGCATATCACCTGCCGCGTCCGTGAGATAGATGGGGAGTACTTTCTCCAGATGAAGTTTCCGGGAGCGGCGGAATACTCACGTGTGGAGCTTGAAAAGCCGCTTGATTCGCTGCCCGATGAGATCGACGCTGACGAGCCGTTTCGTCCGCATCCGCATGGGCACCCCATGCTCCCCGTTGTAAATCGGCTGGGTCAGCTCAAAACCGTGCGGAACGT
>JAIEDJ010000047.1 GCA_029068025.1 Oscillospiraceae bacterium
CCCTCTCCCCGAGAGGGGTTTTTATACAAGCTTAAGCGCACCGCATATGCGGTGCGCTTTTGTTATATTTGATCCTGTTTTTTCTTAAGCTGTTTGCTTGATTTTGATACCAAAAAGGCAGCGCTGCCGATGAACACGAAAATGCTTATAAACTGCGAGGTCGATGATCCTAAAATAAAGCCGCGGTATTCGTCGCCACGCCAGAATTCAAGGATAAAGCGCCCTACGGAATAGATCAGCAGATAGAGCGGCAGCAGCTTGCCTTTTGATCTCGGTGCTTTAAGAAGCAAAAACCACAGCAGTCCCGCAAGAAGAAACTCAAAGCCTGCTTCTATCAGCTGAACGGGGACGCGCGGCACGCCGTTGGCGCTATCCACTATGGAGCTTGTAAATGTGATCCCGTGTTCCCATTCAACGCCGTAGCAGCAGCCCGCCATAAAGCAGCCGATCCTTGCGAAGCCGTGGAACAAGGCGATCGCGGGGGTGAGGCAGTCAGCCGCCGTATCGGCCGGGAGCTTTTGTACTTTTATTGATATACAGCCCGCGATAATTCCACCTATCAATCCGCCGTAGAATACCGAGCCGCCGAATATTGATTTGAAAAGCGCCGCGAATTCCTTGATGTCCGCCGCTTCAGTCAATTCGTTCCAATAGGAAATATTGGTGACACCGTACAGCAGGTGCATTCCGATAAATACGCCGACAGCGGCAAAAAAACAAACGAAGATCAGCGGTATACCGTCTCCGGTGAGCTTTTTATATCTGTAAACGGCAAGCGGGAAAGCTATAAAGATCCCGACAACGGCGCATATTGCGTATGATCCGATGAATACTGAACCAATATTGAATCCCGAAAACATTTTACCTCCGGTTCTTGTAGAAATACTATGCCCTGCCGCTATAGGCAGGGCAATTATAATTGATCGTTAATTTATTCCCAGCTGCTCGCATATTTCCAGCAGAGCGATATAGTAGCACTCGGGAGCCAGGTGTATCCCGTCGCCGCTGTCAAGTCCCGACGACAGCATATTGTCGGAATTTTTCAGCAGATATGCGAAATCTATAAAGCTGACGCGCTGACCGAAGTTCTCGGCAATGTAATTCTTCATTGCCAGATTGAACGCGTCGATCCGGCTGTGCTCAGCAAACTGTGAATTTATCGGCGTTATCGCGCAGACATATACGTTCGCACTTGAATTCTCAAGCGTAAAGTCGATTATCTTGCGGTAATTTTCGCAGTACTGCTGGGCGGATGTCATGTTTACATCGTTCATTCCCATTGAAAGGATAACGTTCTCGGGCTTGGCTTGCTCAAGAACTTCCCCATATCCCGTGGGCTGTCCGTAATAGTGGAACTCCATATCGAAAAAATTACGCGCACCAACGGAGCCTGCCGCATAGACGTTTTTGGCCTTTACGACATTGTATGCCGTAAACCCGCGGCAAATGCTGTCTCCAACGAAAAGAGCCTTGTCCGCAAACGCCGCTTCGGATTCGGAAAGGCATATCCTTCCGTTTGCGTCATAGGAGAATTTTTTCTCAAGCTCAAGGAATCTCATATGGCGCTCTGTTGATATCTGACCTGCGGAGTTTGATGGCTCCGGAACAGAACTGCTTTCTTCCGATGAGGAGCTTTGGCTTGGCACGGATGAAATGTTCGAAATGCTCTCTGATTTTGAAGAGGACGAGGATCCCGGCTGTTTTGATAAAGTTTTGTCGGGTTTATTTATCAGATTTGACGCGCCGTACGCGGGAGTCTCAGTGGGCTGAAAGACTGCATAGCAGCCGCACATAAGCGCGGCAATAAATAAAACTCCGATAATGCAGAGTAAAATTTGTTTTTTCACTGTGGTTGCACTTCCGTGATGGTAAACTTTTGAAACGATAATATACTTTCGGTTTTAAGCGGAAAAATCGCCGACAAGACCTGTTTAAAACAATGATGTCTGATCGGCGAATATGTTTCGTTATGTTTGGCTGTTACTTTTTCTTGCCGCTCTTTTTAGCAGCGGGAGCCGCCTTCTTTTCTTCAGCCTTTACTTCCGGCTTAGTCTCAGCCTTTACAGCCGCTTTTTCAGCGGGCTTATCCGCAACCTTTGCCGCAGGTTTCTCAGCGGCCTTTGCAGCGGGCTTCTCGGCAGCCTTTGCAGACTTTGCGGCGGGAGCCTTCTTTGCCGCGGACTTCTTGGACGGAACGAGACACTCAAGAGCCTTGAGCTTTGCGGGATCGCCGCTCTTGATCTGAACGGAACCGTCGCTCAGCGCCTTGTCGAAGGCGAGCTCACCGGTGAACATCTTGGCGATGATATCAGCGGAAGCCTCGACCTCGCAGTTGTTATCATCATAGTGATACGGCTCAACCATAAGCTGACCGTCTCTTACAACTACAAAAATATCCTCGTTCTCCTCGGAAAGCAGCGAAAAGGAAACGGCAACGAGATCCGCAAACTTCTTTGCCTTTGCGGTGCTTCCCTTCAGACTTTCCCATACGTTTTTTGCAAGTTCAATGTTATTCATAAAATAGTATCCTCCGTAAATTTCCGAGGTTAGCAAACCAACAGATGTAACAGACGAGATATCTAACCTCTGCTTTAAAACACGGTATTCTTATACCCTCATTAATTATACCACAATATATTGTAATTTTCAATAGTGAATAATTAAAAATTTAAAGATTTTTTTTAAGAATTTTAGGGATAAGTAACAAATTTCCGGAAATAAAACGTGTTTTCACGGGAGAAAATAATTTTTATCGGGCGGTCGGAACGCGCCGCTGTACCAAGATTATTTTGAGGTGAATTATTATGAGAAGGATATTACTTGCCGTTTTTACGGTTTTTTTAATGCTTATTCCCGTGACGATGTCTATGGGGGAGACGGCTGATAAAAAGCTGACGGTGCTCGGAGACTCAATAGCCTCCGGATACGGTCTGGCGGAATATACGCCGGGGAACAACTATTCCGCGCCGCTGTCATTCGGAAATATGCTGGGTGCGGAATTTGAGAGTTACAGGAACTTCGCGGTGGACGGCAGAACATCGCGGCAGCTGCTTGACGCGCTGACTGCTCCGAGCGGCACGCTTGCCAACGCTGTGTGCGACGCGGATGTGATAGTTGTCTCTATAGGCGGAAACGATTTCCTTCAGCCGATGATCTCGGCGGTGAAAAAAGCCGCCATGGGAGATTATGAGCTTATCGCGGCTATCTTCAAGGGTGAATTCCGAGCGGAGATGCTTGGCGATTATTCACAAAGGATACTGACCTCAGCGCTGGACGCCGCTAAGCTGGTGGACGTTGAGAAGACGGCTGAAAATATACGGAAGTGCGTGAAGATCATTTCAGACGCGAACCCGAACGCCCGGATCATTCTGATGACGGTATACGATCCGTTTTCGGGAAACGTGCTTTTAAAGGCGGCGTCCGACGTTGCCAAAGAGAGGCTTTCGATCCTGAATACGGAGATCATGGCTATGGAGAACGGCAATGTAAGCGTTACAGACGTGTACAGCGCGTTTGACGGCAGGGCGGGAGAGCTTACTAATATCAACAAACTGGATATCCACCCGAACGCCGAGGGACACAACAGAATATACGAGCTGTTAAGGGAGAAGATCGGCACAGCGGGATTTTAACGCGGCTCCTGGCTTGGGTACTTTGTGCCGCTTTTGTCACATTGATCTTGGCTGGTTTTATGACGCTGATCTTGTCTGGGTTTAAAATGTTGACGAGGGGCTGTTGATTTAAAAGAAATTTCAAAATAACCGGTTCCCCACAGCTACGCTACGCGCCAGCATTTTGCGAAGCATAATGCGTGCGCTCCGCTCCGCCGCGTGGAACCGCTTTTTGAAATTTCTCCTGCGCATCTAAACTGTTGCTCATGGCTTAGGCGCTTGTGCTCAAATTTGGCGCGTGGCTCTTGGCTTAAAATAACTTTTTCTGCAGACTGGAGGGCAGGGCTTAGCCCTGCCCCGGCTAAGCGCATAATGCGGGCACTTGCTTTTTGAAATTTCTCCTGCACGTTTAAGCTGTTGATCTTGGATTGCGCTTGGGCAGAGTGACAGAAGCTCCGCCCAAAACTTTACTGTAAAAAAAGTTTTAAAAGCCCTTGCTATTTTTAAGGAAATATGATATAATTACCATAACTGCAATTATCGGGCAATTTTTCGGCATGGAAAGCGGCTGGGCGGATTTTTCGGGTCTTCGTGTTACGGCGTTTTCCGCAGTTTCTTTTGAGGAGGGATATACGGTTGGAAAAAAAGCTTGCCTTGTACGGCTTTAACAACCTCACAAAAACGCTTAGTTTCAATATTTACGACGTTTGCTACGCAAAAAGTGAGAGGGAACAGAAGGATTATATCGCATATATCGACGAACAGTATAATTCCGAACGTTTGACCGGAATTCTTTGTGCTGTCACCGAAAGGATCGGCGCAACCGTACTTAATATATCCAAGCAGGATTATGAGCCGCAGGGGGCTTCCGTGAACGTGCTGTTCGCGGAGGGCAATATCGATCCCTCGCACGTCGACGAATCCTGCAACAAGGGCATGGGATATTTTCAGAATCTCGGGGTCAACAACGAGACCATTCACGCGCACCTAGACAAGAGCCATATCACAGTCCACACGTTCCCGGAGTATCACCCCGACAAGGCAATATCGACGTTTCGTGTGGATATCGATGTTGCCACCTGCGGCGAGATCTCTCCGCTTAAAACGCTGGATTTCCTTATCGGGAGCTTTGATTCGGATATTATTATAATAGATTACCGCGTGCGCGGGTTCACGCGTGACGTATCCGGCAAGAAATATTTTATGGACACGCCGATGACCTCGATCCAAGAGTACATCAATCAGGAAACGCTTCTGAAATATGACGCGATGGACGTGAATGTTTATCAGTCGAATATTTTCCATACAAAAATGCTTATCAAGGAAATAGAGTTGCAAAACTACTTATTTAATACTGACGCATATGAGGTACACCCTCAGGAGCGGCTTGAGATCACAAACAGTCTGCGCCGCGAGATGATCGAGATCTTCAGCGGAATGAATATCTATTGAAAAAATGATCTGATTTTGTGTGGTGATCTCGGCTTGGGCGCTTGTGATCGCTTTTGGCGCGTGTATCGTGGCTTGGGAGCTTTTTGATCGGGTTTTATAATGTTGATCTTGGCTGGTTTTGAAATGTTGACGAGGGGCTGTTGATTTAAAAAATTTCAAAACCGGCGGGCAAAGCCCGCCTAGCCAGCCCCACTCGGCTCCGCTCCGTGCTTCGCACTGCGCCGCGCCGAGTGGGACTGCTTTTTGAAATTTGCAGTCACCCACGCAATGTTGATCTTGGCTTAGATGCTTGTGATCGGGTTTGGAAAGTTGATCTCGGCTGGTTTTATAACGTTGATCTTGGCACTTACGCCAAGATCAACAAACCAAAAGCGCATCAAAGGCGCTTACGCCAAGATCAAGAGATTAATCGAGCAGAAAATTTCAAAAAGTGTCGAAAAAATTTTAACAAAAAATAAAAAATTTTTCGACCGGTTCTCAATTGACGGCTAAGCGGAACGGAGCGAAGCGAAGTGAAGCGTGAGCGTTTTGCAGCGTTTTGCGCGCAGCGCATAATGCGTGCATAATGCGGCCAATTGAGAATTTTGAAATTTTTTTAAATCAAATTTTGAAATTCTTTCTAAATAAGGAGAAGGAAATTGGATCAGAACCTTGTTCCTCTTTATGAGGCGATGACGGAATATCACGAGAACCGCGTGGTGAAGTTCGACGTTCCCGGTCACAAGGGCGGACGCGGAAACAAAAGACTTAAGGAATTCCTGGGGGAGAGCTGTCTTCAGTATGACGTGAATTCCATGAAGCCGCTGGATAATCTGTGCCATCCTGTATCGGTCATCAAGGAGGCGCAGGAGCTGGCGGCTGACGCGTTCGGCGCGGAGAATTCGCTGTTTATAGTAAACGGCGCAACGGGCGCGGTTCAGGCTATGGTGATGTCTACGTGCAAGGCGGGGGACAAGATCATACTTCCCCGGAACGTTCACCGGAGCGCTATCAACGCCCTAGTGGTGTGCGGAGCCGTGCCTGTTTATGTAAATCCCGGCGTGAATTCGGAGCTCGGTATCCCGCTCGGAATGACCCCAGAGGACGTGGAAGCGGCTATTATCGCGAATCCCGACGCTAAAGCGGTGCTGGTCAATAATCCAACGTATTACGGGATATGCTCGGATCTGAAAAGGATCGTCGAGATCGCGCACAGGCACGGTCTTCTGGCGCTGTGCGACGAGGCTCACGGAACGCATTTCTATTTCGGCGAGGGTCTGCCGATATCGGGAATGGCGGCGGGCGCGGATATGGCGGCGGTTTCCGTACACAAGACGGGCGGGTCGCTTACTCAGAGCGCTATTCTGCTGATGGGAAAAAGCGTCAACGCCGACTATGTGCGTCAGGTGATCAATCTCACACAGACCACCTCGGCGAGCTATCTGCTTATGGTGTCGCTGGATCTGGCACGTCAGAATCTGGCACTCAACGGGAAGGCGCTGTACGCGAAAACAGTGGAGTTTACCGAGTACGCGCGGCGCGAGATCAACGCTGCGGGCGGCTACTACGCGTTCGGGGAGGAGCTGTGCAACGGACGGGATCTTTACGCGTTTGACAATACGAAGCTCTCAATACATACCCGTGCTATGGGGCTTGCGGGTATCGAGGTGTACGATCTTCTGCGCGACGAGTACGGAATACAGATCGAGTTCGGCGATATCGGCAATATCCTTGCCATTATAACGGGCGGCGACCGTGCTCTTGAGATAGAGCGGCTGCTTTCCGCTCTGTCGGAGATCAAGCGGTTGTATGGGCGCTCTCCCGTGGGTCTTTACGATCACGAATACATCAATCCCACGGTGGATATGCCGCCGCAGCAGGCGTTCTACGCTGACCGCGAATCGCTGCCTATCGAAAAGACGGCAGGCAAAGTATGCGCGGAGTTTGTTATGTGCTATCCGCCGGGGATTCCGATACTCGCGCCGGGTGAGCGTATAACAAAGGATATTCTCGATTACATAGCGTTCGCCAAGGAAAAGGGCTGTTCGCTGACGGGACCTAAGGATATGAACGTGGAGCGGCTGGAAGTCGTGCAGCTTCCGCAATAGCGATCAAGGCGCAGTGAAGCGGAGCATTGATCGCGTGATAGACCAAACGCGCAGCGTTTGGTCGGTGCGGAAGGTGCAAATTTAAAATGAACAGGAAAAATTATTCGCGGACGAAAAATCGCAATTACCGCAGAAAAATGCGCGG
Source organism: Oscillospiraceae bacterium (assembly GCA_029068025.1). Taxonomy (GTDB): domain Bacteria; phylum Bacillota; class Clostridia; order Oscillospirales; family Ruminococcaceae; genus CAG-115. The sequence continues at coordinate 7,296 of JAIEDJ010000047.1, forward strand.
ATACAAC
>JAIEDJ010000048.1 GCA_029068025.1 Oscillospiraceae bacterium
CGGTCCCCCACGGCTACGCTACGCGCCTTCGGCGCTCCGCTCCGCCGCGTGGAACCGCTTTTTGAAATTTCTCCTGCGCGTTTAAATTGTTGATCTCGTCTTGTGCGCTTGTGCTCAAATTCGGCACGCGGATCTTGCCGGACCCGCCTTACTTATCACCGGAAACCGGATTCTTGTCGACCGCCTTGACTTCCTTCATTGTTCTGTTCTTCAGATAGATATACATTTTCGGCGAGACCTTCTTCAGCGTGCGCTTAGCGAACACGAACGCATCCTCCTTTGCCTTCGCGGTCTTGTAGAGGAACTTTCTCGGATAGCTCTTGGAAGTTATCTTCTTGTCAAGCTTTGCTTCCTTGATCTTAGCCTCCTCGGGCGGCAGCGCGTAGATCTCCTTGTACTTCTTCACCAGCTTGTTGAAGTTGTACGCCATATACAGAATATCATACTTCGGATACTGCGGCATACGCAGCTGAACGGGATCGTTCGGATCCACCTTCGGATCGATGAACCCGCCTTCCTCCGCGGTCTTTTTCAATATCGTCATCGGATACGGATAGAAGATATTCGGAATCACCTTGTCCACATCGAGCTTTGCGTTGAGCTTTACCGTCTCAAGCGACAGCTCCAGCGTTTCATACGGCAGACCCACGATATTATAGGTAAGCGCCGTGATCTTGTATTTACGAAACCACTTCGCCACCTGTATCATATGATCGTTCTTCATATTGCGGTGGAGATACTTCTTACGGAATTCCTCGTTTCCGTTCTCCAGACCGATATCGATCATGTAGCAGCCGCCGTCCTTGAGCATTTTGATCATTTCCTCGTCAAGAACGTCAAAGCGGAGATTGCAGTTGAACGGCAGGTGTATCTTCTCAATGTACATAGGCATAAACTCGTAGAACCAGTCCTTGTACATATTAAAGATAGCGTCGCGGAACTCGATGTACTTGATAAACGGATACTTAGACAGCAGAAGCTCCAGCAGCTCTATCGCCTTTTGCGGACTGCGGAAGCGGCAGTATTTCTGCTTGTTCGGGTAGATGTTGCGGAACTGCGAGTTTCCGCAGTACGTACAGCTGAACAGGCAGCCGCGCGAGAGCATCACCATAGCGGTAAAGTTCTTGGAGCGGTCGAGATTCTCATAATCGAAAAGATCGAAGTCCGGAAACGGAAGCTCGTCCAGATCCTCGATAAGAGGACGAACAGGGTTCTTGATGATCTCGCCGTCCGGCAGCTTGAAGTTTATGCTCTGGATATCGGTGCGCTTCTCGCCGTTGCGCATACTGTCCATCAGTTCAAGCAGCGGATACTCGCCCTCGCCGACGCACACCATATCAACACCGCGTATAGCAAGGCACTCGTCCGGAACAAGTATCGCGTGATAGCCGCCGATGGTCACGGGGATATCGGGAAGATTATCGTCCAGCCACCCCGCCATTTCCGTGATGAACGGGATAGCGGTGGTACGCGCGGTGAACCCGATAATATCGGGCTTGAAGCTCTTTACCTTATTGAGGAACTCTTCTTTTTCGGGCATATACAGCTCATGATAAAGCTGCACGTCATGCCCGCCCTGCTTGAGCACAGCCGAGATGGAAGCTAAGCCCTCGCTGTAGTTGCCGAGTTTGTTCCGATTAAACATCTCCTCCTCAAGGAAGTCGGGGTAGATAAGCAGCATAGTTAATTTCTTATCAGCCATTTTTTTACTCCTTATTTAAAAATAATTTCAAAATTCGAACTTGACTGCACGCTGCACTCCAAATGCAACGGGAAGTCTTTATCCTATAAACAACAATTAGATTTAAAAAGCAAGTCCCCATCCAAAACGTTGTTCTATGCGCCGTTGCATTTTCCGTTCCGCTTAGCAGCCAAGTCCAAACCGGTCGAAAAAATTTTTTGGTTGTTTGGAAAATTTTTTCGACCTTTTTGAAATTCCTGCGTTTTTATAGCGTTGATCTTGGCGTAGGAATTGCCTTTACAATGTTGATCTTTTCATTCGATTTTAACTGATATTGATCGCCAAACGGGGTTCTTAGGGGCTTGCCCCTAAGCGGGGCATCGCCCCGCACTCTTTCCGTAAACACGCCAATACAATTATATTTTACACCTTTACAGCCGTAATGTCAAGTATCTTGACCGCTTTTTTTCCGATTTTTAACATATTTTCCCGCGAAAATAACGATTTTCGCCAACGCACAGCCGACGATACCGCCGAGCGCGTTGGCGATCAGGTCATCCAGATCCCCCATCCCGTCGATAAGCGGCTGTATCAGCTCGACAACGCAGGTCGTCCCCGCACATATCAGATCGACCTGCCACCACCTCAGCTTTCTCCAAAAGATCGGCAGCAGAAAACCGAGCGGCACGAACAGCGCCACGTTCGCCAGCACTTCAAACCGTTCATAACCCAGCAGCTCATCCGTGAAAAAGCGCTGTACTCTTCGGTTATTGGTGTAATGCCAGCCGTCGCGCCACAGCTCCCCGAAATGAGATACATTGTAAGCGAACTCGTACCACGACCTCCAGCGCGATATCCACACGATCATAAGCAGCGCCGCGATATATCCCGCCAGCAGCACCCCCGCTGCCTCCGAGATCAACGTTTTCCGCTTGATCACATTCGTCTTGATCAGAATAACGCGCACTATCAGATACACTGCCGCCGCTGCCAGCGAAACGGGGAGCGCTTCAAAAACTCCGTATGCCCTGGCGCTGTGAATAATATTCAGCAAAACGTTCACCCTTATCTAAATGAAATTTCAAAACCGGCGGACTTCGCCCGCCACAGTCCGTAGAAAAAGTGATTTTAGTCAAGATACACGTGCCAAAAACGACACAGGGAACTTACGCCGCGATCAACAATGCGTGGGTGACTGCAAATTTCAAAAAGCAGTCCCACACGGTGCAGCGAAACGAAGTGAAGCTGAACCGCATGGGTTGGCTAGTGCGGCGCTTTGCGCCGCAC
>JAIEDJ010000049.1 GCA_029068025.1 Oscillospiraceae bacterium
TCCTTGTCGCCGAATACACATACGCGCTCTCCGCCCTGCATCTTCGAGAACACATCAACGATCCTTTCATACTCCGCGATACCGATCACCGCGTCCACCTCGGGATATTCCCTGCAGAATTCCTCACGGTAACGCTCCGAAAGACAGCCCGACACAGCTATGTACTTGATCGTGCCTTCCTCTTTCAGAGTAATAAGCTCGTTCAGCCATTCGATAGCCTCTTCCTTAGCCGCCGTAATAAAACCGCACGTATGCAGCAGCGTAATATCCGACAGTCCGGGTTCCTCAACAAACGCGTAACCCGCGTCCGCGAGCCGCGCCATGATCATCTCCGCATCTACTTGGTTCTTAGCGCACCCAAGCGACACAACAGCCACTTTAGTTTTTTCCTCGCTCATCTTTACTCCTTATTTTAAAAAATTTCAAAATTCGCACTTGGCGGCACGCTCCGCGCCTTTGGCGCTCCGCTTAGCCGTCAAGTCCGAACCGGTCGAAAAAATTTTTTTATTATTTGTTAAAATTTTTTCGACCTTTTTGAAATTCACTGCTCTATCGTTCGTTGCTCTTGGCGTGAGAGCCTTTGCTGCGTGATTGAAACGTTGTTCTTAGCATAAAAGCCTTAAAGTGTGTGTATCGCGCCGCTCTTGCTGTAACGCGCCTATGCTGCGACCTTATTGCGTTGACTATTTTGAAATTCACTGCCCTATCGTTCGTTGCTCTTGTCGTGAGAGCCTTTACTGCGTGATTGAAACGTTGCTCTTGACGTAAGAGCCTTTAATGCGCGTGCATCGTGTTTCTGTCAACAAGTTCATTATACCACATCATACTGAACTTGTCAAGCAGCATTTTTCAACATAATACCAAATAACACAAAGCCGTCTTACCCTTGCCGTAAACGCCTTTGCCGAAATACGGTCAAAACCCGCGCAAAGCGCAACATTAATTCAATACTCATCAAAATAAACGTCCCCACCGTCCGGCTCTTCATCGTCCTCCGCATCGGCGGCGACCGCCTCGATACAGCGCTTTATAGCCGAGTAGTCATACCCGCGCCGCATAAGCGCCGCGATAGTCCGCCGCCTGTCGTCATAGCTTCCGATCTTCGAGTAATACTTCTTTTCGATAAGCTCCGTAAGCTCTTCGTCAAGCTCTTCCTCTGAGAGATCCGCCAGAACATTGTCCACAAGCTCTCTGTCCAGACCGCGCCTTATCATTTCCTGCCTTGCGCGCCGTTTCCCCCAGTGCTTGCGGTGAACCAGATATTCCGCCAGCCTGGGAGCATAGTCCTCGTCGTCGATATACCCCAGACCGTCGATATAATCCACAGCCTCGGCGGCGATCTCCGCACCGTAAGTCTTAGTGAGCTTTGAAAGCAGCTCACCGCGGCACATCGAGCGCTCACCGAGCAGATAAAGCCCGCGTTTTTTCGCTTTTCGGAGAATATCCGCGCCCTTGATCTGCTCCAGCGCCGACGGCGAAAGCTCCAAGCCCTCGCGCAGAGAAAATTCCTCCGCGACCGACTTGTTCACAAAGAATTTTCCTCCGCCGTCAAGCCGCACTTCCCATGTATCTCCCTTGTATTCCGAAAGATATGTGATCTTCATTCCGCTTTATTCCGGATCATTCAAGATCCTCGGGCGAGAACGCCGAAAAATCGTCGTCGACCTTGTCCTCAACAACAGGCTCCGCAGCCTTCTTTGACTTTGACGAGCTCTTCTTAGTTTTTGCGGGCTTTTCGGAAGCAGCCGCGCTCTCCGCTGCCTCTCCGTCCTCCGGAACGCCCTCTCCCTCATCGGTATCGTCACTGTTAAGCATCGCCATAGCATCGGCATTCTTCGCGAATTCCTCACGCACCTTCTGCTCGATCTCGTCACAAACCTTCTGATTGTCCTTGAGGAAGTCCTTGACCTTGTCCTTGCCCTGACCTATCTTCATATCGTCATAGCTGAACCATGAGCCGCTCTTTTTGATGATATCAAACTCCACGGCACAGTCTATGATCTCTCCGAGCTTGGAGATACCCTCGCCGAACATCATGTCGAATTCCGCGCTCTTGAACGGCGGAGCGACCTTGTTCTTTACCACCTTGCACTTTACGCGGTTGCCGACAAGCTCCGAGCCGTCCTTGATAGGCTCGCCCTTGCGCACGTCTATTCTGACCGACGCATAGAATTTCAGCGCGCGTCCGCCCGGCGTGGTCTCGGGATTCCCGTACATCACACCGATCTTCTCGCGGATCTGGTTGATGAATATCGCGATACAGTTGGTCTTGCTGATGACCGCCGTGAGCTTTCTCATAGCCTGCGACATAAGCCGTGCCTGAACTCCGACGTGAGCGTCACCCATATCGCCGTCGATCTCGGAACGCGTCGCCATAGCCGCTACGGAGTCCAGCACAATTATATCCAACGCTCCGGAGCGCACCAGCGTTTCAATGATCTCCAGCGCCTGTTCACCGGTATCAGGCTGCGAAACCAGCAGATTATCAACGTCAACGCCGAGCTTTTTCGCGTAGACAGGATCAAGCGCGTGCTCAACGTCGATAAACGCCGCCGTGCCGCCGGCCTTCTGCGCCTCCGCGACCGCGTGCAGACACAGTGTCGTCTTACCGGACGATTCCGCGCCGTACACCTCGATAATTCTTCCCTTGGGCAGACCGCCTATTCCCAACGCCAGATCCAGCATAAGCGAACCCGTGGAAATGTGCTCCACATTCATTGTGCGGTTCGCGCCCATAAACATAATAGTTCCCTCGCCGAATTGCTTTTCGATCTGAGAGAGCGCCGCCTGCAGCGCCTTCTTCTTTGCTGCGGGATCGACGATCTTTTCCACGTCCTTAAGCGGATTTTTGTCCTTCTTCTTATCCATAGCCATAACGATATATACCTCCAAAAAATATTAACTAAATTTTACTTACGGGTCATCTCGAAGAAGCATTTTCCTGCCTTCTTCTCGCCCGTATTGATAAAGCGATCAAATAAACAGTTACTTAAGACCGTAAACCACACGCTTCACTCCGCACAGATCCTCTTTAAACCGCGGCGAAAGCCCGTATTTCTTAAAGATCTCCGCGACCGCCGCGTCCTGTCCGATCCCGATCTCCACAGCGAACAGTCCGCCGCTTTTCAGCTTTTCAAGATAGACCTCGGGGATCCTTCTGTAAAAATCCAGACCGTCCTCGCCGCCGTACAGCGCTTCACTCGGTTCAAAGCTCACCTCACGCTGCAAATTATCCATATCCGATCCGGTAAGATACGGCGGATTCGATACTATAACATCATATTCCCCGCCGACACGTGCCAACACATCTTCCGAGAATATATCCCCGCATACCGCCGTGATCTTATCAGAAACACCGTTCAGTTCAACATTCTCATAAAGGTACTTCATCGCCGTTTCGGACTTCTCCACGCTTGTGGTCAGCGCTCCGCAGAACTTCGAGAGAGCTATTCCGATACAGCCGCTCCCCGCGCACAGATCAAGCACCCTGCGCTCGCTTTGCGGACGCTTTTTCAGAAACCCGTCGGCAAGCTCCGCCAGCGTCTCGGTGTCCTGACGCGGGATAAGCACTCCCTCGCCGACCTTGAGATCACACGCGTAAAAGCTCCATTCCCCGATCAGATATTGCAGCGGATAACCCTCCAGCCGTCTTTTCAGAAGCTCCTCCGCGCGTTTTTCGCATTCGGGATCCGCACCCCCGCGCGGCTCCCACATCACCGTCTGCTTCGGGATACCCGCCTTGATAAGGATCTGCTCCGCCTCGAACCGCGCGTTCTCCACGCCGTATTCCGCAAGCGCGCCGCGGACATGCCGCAGCAGATCACCAATTATCATCCTCGCCCTCCTTGGGCAGACATGGAGTGACCGCCGCGATCGCTATCTCGATCTGAGAAGCGTCCGGCTCGCGCGTTGTCAGCCGCTGCATCCACAGTCCCGGCGCGCTGATGATCTTCGTGAAAATATTTGTATACCTTCCCGCCAGCTTTATCAGCTCGTAGGAGATCCCGACGATGACCACCAGAAACGGCAGCTTTATCACAACTCTCAGCAGCGCCGAAAGCGCGGCGTTGGTCTCTATCCCCCCACACTCGTCCGGTTTTATCCGAATTATCGAGTAAACGATTATTCACACCAACCGC
>JAIEDJ010000005.1 GCA_029068025.1 Oscillospiraceae bacterium
CGATATGATCACTGTCCCAGGCGCAGAAGGCGTTCTCCGCGAGTCCCGGAAGAGGGCTGAATTTATAGCTTTCAAGATCATAAAGCCCTATCCCGCGATCCACCCCGCCCGCACCGACGCGGTCGAAAAGCGAAACGAGCAAGGTTTTCCAATCGAGGATAGCGTCGACTGAGTAATCGTGACCGTTGATCTTCGGATCAAGTTGGAACATATTCAGCGCTTCACTTGCGGTCACGATCGGAAGCTCGATATTGTAATCCCGGGCAGCCTTGCTTTTTATAAGTTCAGCTTCCGGATCGGACGGGCTGCTGTTGTCACCGCCGCCGATACTGCCGATAGCAGCGTCCGCGCCTTCCGCGCTGCTTGACGTGTTATCCGTGCTGTTCAGGTAATTGCTGTTCGGATCGTCCGAGACATTGTTATGACGCTCGCCGGGAACATCACACCCGGCAGAACATAAAAGCACCGCTGAAACGCAAAGAATGGCTAAGATCTTTTTCATATTGGATCGCCCTCCTGTTTATTGAATTGTTTCTTTGTCATTTTATTATGAGCGCAAATGATGATTTGTTTTGCCCTTCACTATTTATGACGTAAAAGCCGAATAAAAAGTTACACATTTTTTGTTAATTATAAAAAAATCTCCGCCGAACGGCGAGGATCTGATACCTATTAAGGAGCTGATAAACGTGAACCGGATCGCGGTCATCGATACCGAAACAACATGGGGCGACGAAGTGATGTCGATAGGAATAGCCATTGCGGATCCTATTGATTTCGGGCTTGTCGATATGAGATACTATATATTAACGCCGTTCAAAAACTATGGCGGAATGTACACCGACGCTCTTTACATAAACGGCATAAAGCCGTATCTCGAGAATACGCGCGAAGCTGTAACAAACGACATCAAGGCGTTCCTCGCGGAAAATGAGATCTCGGCAATGTTCGCTTACAACGCGATATTCGATCACCATCATCTTCCGGAGCTTCAATTTCTCAAGTGGCACGATATTATGAAGGCGGCTGCCAACCGCCGGTATAACAGCAAGATCCCGTCTTCCGCAGACTGCTTCAAGACAGGGAAATTAAAGCGCGGCTACGGCGTTGAGAGTATTTACAGAATGCTCAGCGGACGCGCGGATTATCGGGAGCTTCACAACGCGCTCACCGACGCAGTGGATGAGCTTGAGATCATGCGTATGCTCGGACTGAAAGCGGAGAGCTATGCCTTTGCGGAGATACACTGAATATTTGTGTTCACAGTATCAGCGTTGGGCAAGCGTCCACATTATACCCTTTGCCAAACGGAGCGGCGCGTCTTTAAAATGATTTCCGGGATTCAGCTCAAAAACAGAGTCGATACCGAGGCTTTGATATATCGAACAAAGCTCTTTTGCGCAGTCTTCCGTGCGGCTCAGAAATTGGTTCTTGGTGCGGCTTTCCCTGTCCCCAAGGGAGAGATATACAGCATCGGGTATGCGCTGGAAATCGTGTTCTCTGACATAAGAAACAAATCCCGAATACCACAGCGAGCCCGATACCGACACCGCGCGGGAGAACATATCCGTGATATGCGGCGCGTACAAAGCGAACAGCCCAGCCATAGAATATCCCGCTATAACGCGGTAGGACGGCGCAATGATCTCCTCAGCGCGCGGAATGATATTTTCCGTAAGGCAGCGGGTGTACTCATCCGCTTCTCCTGTGAAGTTGTCTTCCTTGGAAACTACCGGTTCATGCCGCCACGGCGAAAGCTCCTCGTCCCAGCGGAGATTTGTTATCGAAACAAGGTGAAACGGTTCGCAGCCGAGCTTTTCGCACTCACATAGAAGCTCGCAGTTCGACTCCGAGAACATATTCACGTAGACAACGGGAACGTTGTCGTTTTCATTTACGAAAACAGTGATCTGCTTTTCGTCCAACTCAAATTTAACGGGTTCTTTCATAACAATCCTTTCCGCGCTGACGCACATACGGTAATAATTTTATTCAGCTTGCAGATCCCCTCTCGGGGATAGGGGGGAGAGATCAATGCGGGGCTCCGCCCCAACCCCCGCTCAGGGGCGCTGCCCCTAAGAACCCCAAATTGTTTTTTCAACTGTTTGAATTACATTATACGGTATCCGGACAAGAAAAAAAAAAATTTTTCAAAATTTTTTTTGATATCCTGTAACCTCGGCAATGAAAACCGCGTTTTCCAGGTTGAGGGGGCAAAAAACCTCTTCGATATTAACGTTAATATTTCAACACTTATCATACGAAGGGAATCACAGCAATGGAAGACGCACAATTCGTTGAGATCATCTTTGACGAAAACGATATTCGTCATACATCGGCTCGACAGGGAGCTCACGAAGGGACATTCATACCAATGGAAGATCAGAAGATCGTTGAACTCTACTTCAAACGCGATGAGAACGCCATTCGGCAGACTCAGCGCAAATTCGGCAAACGTATCGTCAATATATCCAAAAACATTACAGGCAGCGAATTCACCGCGGAGGAGGTCGAAAACGACACCTACCTCCGCGCGTGGGAGAACATTCCGCCGACCGATCCTACTACGTATCTATTCGCGTTTCTGGCGCGTATCGCAAGAAATCTATCTATCTCTGTCTGCCGCGAACGCTCGGCGCTCAAGCGGAATGCCATGCTTGTGGAGCTTTCCGACGAGATGGCGGAGTGTCTGCCTTCGGACTGCAATATCGAGCAGGAAGCGGAAGCGGGTATGGTGCTGGGGCTTATCAACGAATTTCTTCTTTCAAAGCCGGAGGACAAGCGCAACATTTTCATGCGCCGATACTGGTATCTTGATTCGGTCAGCGAAGTAGCCAAGCGCTTCGGGCTGACCGAGAGCAGCGTTAAAACGACGCTGTTCAGATTGAGAGCCGAGCTTCGCGAATATCTTGAAGCGCGCGGCGTGCAGGTTTAAACTTATCACAACAATATGGGGGTTATATTATGAACATGAACGGAAATAAATTACTTGACAAAATTTCGGATCTCGATCCCAAGCTGATCGAGGGCGCGGAAAAAAAGACACACAGAAGCAAGCGCGGGCTGTTTGTCGGGCTTACGTCCGGTATGGCGACCGTGGCGGCTGCCGCGGTGATCGCAGTTACGGCGGCAAACACACAGGTGCAGCAGCCGCCTGTCGTCATCACGAGCGATCCCGTTGTAAGCGGCAGCAACAGCGGCAGTACAAGCACACAGGATCCGCCCGTGATCGATAATACGCCCAAGGATCCTCCCGCGCTTGATTTCAGCAAGTATAAGGATCTGCCGAAGATCTCGGACATAACAAATTACGGCAACAGCGCTATGGGAGGCGGCAAGACCCAATTATCGGTAAATAATGAGGAATTGGAGAACAGGAGTCCGTGGAACGGCAAGGCGCTTGAAACCATGCCCGTATATATGTCAAGTTCCACCGAGACACCCGACCTTGACAAAATGTACGCGCGTGTGAAAGAGATCGCCGCCGCTCTTGGGATCTCAGAGGATAAGCTGGAGATCACCGATTCTTACGAGGATCTGACAAGCTCTATTGAGAATCAGATCAAAATGGCAGAAGAAATGAACGCACCTAAGGAAGAGATCGAAGAAGTGCTCAACCGCATGATCCGCGGAACTATGAGCTCGGTATATGTCAGCGCAAACGCTGACGGCATCAAGATCGAACTGAACACGGCATACGGTGCGTGGATCCGTTTCGATAAACCCATTGATCTGCCCGAGGGATACAACTTCACAAACAGCGCTACCTCCGAGGAAAGAGCAGAGGCTTTAAGCTATCTGGCGGAAAAGTACAAGGGGCTTATCGGCTACAGCGATCCCAAACCCGGAAAAATCGAAAGAGAAGGAAGCAATGTCTATGACACAGCCGGCGATATTACACAGCAGATCGTGAACTATTGGATCAATACAACACAATTCCGAATCAACAAGGACAACAAGCTCGATACGATATGGATCTTCACCGACGCTGCCTGCGAAAAGCTTGCCGATTATCCGATTCTCACCGCCGCTCAGGCAGAGGAGATACTCAAGTCAAACAAATACTCTGATCTTTTAAGAATGCCCGTCGACGCAAAAATAGTGAAAACCGATCTGGTCTACCGCAATGTCCCCGGTTCTACGGCGGTCATTCCGTATTATGAGTTCTATGTTGAAATTGACAATGAACCCAACTTCGGCAAAGATCTTACATGCGACGTTTACACTATCGAGGCGGTTCCCGAGGAATTTATTGACATTGAAACCGTTGACTACGGCGCGCACGCTTGATTGAGAAACTCCGGTGCTTATTGAAATTTAAGGCAGCGCCGCACAATACTGCACATCGGAATTTGTGCGGCACTGCCGATAATATGAGGTGGCAATTATGAAATCAAGAATTGCAGTCTGCATTTTCAGTATTTTTGTTGTTGTTCTTTCGCTGTCGCTTGGCGGCTGCACGGGCAACATGGAAACATCGGATCCTTCAAGCAATCAGCAGATATCTTCTCCCATTTCGGACGGCGCGAATAATTCCGATGCTCCCGGCAGATCGGGAAGCTCCGACAATCCAAGCAGTTCGGACAACTCCGACAGCACTCTCGAGCCGCAGAAGCCCGACGGAGAGCCTACTTTCCTGATCCGCCCGGATGGAACTCCAATCTATACTTCGGAAATAAGCGAGATATATAAGGGTAATGAGGAATGGGGGTCCAAGGAAGCAATAACACTTGAGCAAGCCGAGCAGTTTGCGCACGAGGGCGGCGATTTTACCGTAAAGTGCGATGGCTTTTTTTATGGATATATCCCAGAGAAGGCGCTCAACCGCGTGGACGATCCCGAAATGTTTAAGGACAGTGGGGGCACATTTAAATTCTTGGGCGAGATGTCTGATGAAAAATCCGGGTATAATTGGCGGTCGGTTGATTTAATTTGTCTTAAAGTCGGGGATAAATTTGGGGATCTTACAGTGAAAAACGTGTACACGTTATTTACAAATAACAAGAGAAGCGATGATGTTCCCAACGTATTCGAAGCTCATGTCAGTGACGGATATATTGAGTTTGACGGAGAGATCGAACTTGAGGGATATATCAATGTTACCCCAATGGAGACCTTATACGGCTCCGGCGGTGATATGATGTTCCTACCGAGCGGTGAGAGCAGCACGAAGCTTCTGTGCTCATCGCCGGTGTGGGATCACGAAAGCAATGAATACTACGCCATTACTTGGACCGATTACTGCGGTTATTTCGGAGATTGGGAACTTGATCTCGGTAATATGTACAAAGTCGACTGCGATACGAGCAGCTTGCAGCCCGGAGATTCTTTCGTAAAGGTAAAGGTCGTGTTGGATAATATCAAATATGTTCCCGGAGCTTTCAGCGGATTAAGGGTCAAGCTCAAAAATATCGAAGTGTTGTAAGGGGGTGCCGTAATGAAAAAGATCGTTTCAATTCTCTGTACTGCGGCGTTTATCGCTTTTCTGACCGGCTGTAACGACGGCGAAAAGTCCGATCCTTTAAGTGACCAGCAGATATCTTCGCCTGTATCGGACGGCGCGAATAATTCCGACGCTCCCGGCGGATCGGGAAGCTCCGACAATCCAAGCGGTTCGGACAACTCCGACAACGCTCCCGAGCCGAAAAAGCCCGACGGAGAGCCTACTTTCCTGACCTGCCCGGACGGAACTCCGATCTATACCTCGGAAATAAGCGAGATATACA
>JAIEDJ010000050.1 GCA_029068025.1 Oscillospiraceae bacterium
TATAAACTCCTTATAATTACGGCAATTGCTTGCCTATTATTTTCGATGATTCCGCTGCGTGATCATGATTCTGTCTGATCCCAATCGAATTCGGTCAGTCTGCCGCAGTTCTGAAGCTCGGGGAATCCCCACTGTCTCAATACCTCGTAAGCGCCGATGGCAACACTGTTTGAAAGGTTAAGGCTGCGCAGTGTCGGAAGCATAGGGATCCTGACGCAGTCGTCTTTGTGACGGAGCAAAAGCGGTTCGGGCAGTCCCGCGTCCTCGCGGCCGAACACGATAAAGCACTTGTCGGGATATTGAACGTCCGAATAACAATTCCGTGCCTTGGTACTGAAGAAGAAATATTTCCCGTCGGTTTTGGCGAAAAAATCGTTAAAACCGTCGTAGTATGTTATATCAAGATAGTGCCAGTAGTCAAGTCCGGCACGTTTCAGCTGCCGGTCATCCGGCTCGAATCCCATAGGTCTGATGATGTGCAGCCGCGCGCCCGTAACGGCGCACGTTCTCGCGATATTTCCAGTGTTCTGGGGGATCCTAGGCTCCGCCAGCACTATGTTAAGTTCCAATTGCTCATCCGCCTTTGTTTTTTAATTATGATCATACATATTAATTATAACACAGTGTATCGTCAATTGCAATATTTTTTGAAAAAATACTTTATTTTTTTAGGCGGATGTTTTCCGAGAATATTTCAGCAGCTTGACAAAAGTTGAATTTTATGGTATAATGCGAAACAGGTTGTTTATTAAATTGTGACTGGCAGTGGAGTTGTCGATGAAACAGGATTTTTTTCATGAGAGGTATCGTGGCGAACGGAGCGGAAGCGTTGCCGCCGCGTGCAATATCTCCGAGAATATGATTAGCATAGTTTTTTATGATCTTATACTGAAGCGCAGGTATGCGAGATCGGTTTCCTACGGCATGGAGATAACCGCGGCAGGGGCCTGGGATGAGTTCAGGTCGTTGTTTGTGTCGGCGGTCATGGAATACGGAGTCGGCGGAGATATAAAAATTGTCGGGATCGCGGCGCGGTTTTCCGTTGAAAGCTGTGTCGAGGGAGCGCTTGACCGCTCGGAGCTTGGGATCCCGGAGGAAGCGGAGATATTGTTTGTGCCGTTCATCTCCGCAGGGATCAGCGGAGGGTTTATGGCTTCGCTTCTTACTATTACCGAGGACAATTTCATCGCAGCGGAATTCGGACGGACTATGTATCTGGGAAAATACGACGGATCCGTGCTGACATGCGCGGCGTTTGCGCTGTCGGGAGCGTTTGACGGCTCCGGACTTGAGAGCGGAATGCCCGCGGAAAAGGGAGCGATTGACGCGGTAAGGCGGGATAAGGAAGGGACGGTATCATATGAGGTGGTCGGTGATGGTCGGAGCGCGGGTATCTCTCCGTGCGCGGCGGCGATGGCGGCGGTGATAATGCGGAGGATCGGCGCTCTTGACGACGACGGGATCATGGTCGATCGTGATATGTTTTATGTCGGAGAGGATTATTTCGTGTCACAGAGCGATATCAGAGCGATACAGGCGGATAAGGCGGGAGCTGCCGCGGCGTTTGATGTGTTTTTCGACGGGAATGTTCCCGATCTTGAGTCGTTCAAGGCGTTTTTCTCCGGAGAGATCTTCTCGGATGTGCGTGGATTGAAGTCACTGGCGGAGCTTGGCGCGATACCCGACTGTATGACAAAGGCCGCCTTTTGCCGAAATTCGGCGGAGCAGGGGATCATACTTTTCCTTGAGGATGAGAAAATGCGCGAGAAGGCGTATCAGATCGCCGAAAGCGCGGAGGATATCACCAACAGGCTGCTTGAAAGATATGATGAGCTATACTTTGATCATCTCGGATTCTGAGGCTTGAAAAGCTTAGATCAACAATTTAAACGCGCAGGAGAAATTTCAAAAAGCAGTCCCGCTCAGCGCAGCCGCATTATGCACGCATTATGCGCTGCGCGCAAAAAGCTGCGCAAAACGCTAGCGGAGCCGAGCGGGGCTGGCTAGTGCGGCGCGAAAGCAACGCCGCACAGCAGCGTAAAGGAGATCAAGTAAAATCATCCGACCAACCTTTGAAGGAAAAATGTGCGGCGTTGCTTTAGGTGCCGCACGGTTTTGAAATTTCTTTTAAATCAACAGCCCATTGTCGACATTTTAAAACCAGCCGGGATCAACATTTTATTGGTTTATCAGAAGACCGGAACTATAATTAATCTTTATTAAAAAGTATCAACTTTGAAAAAAATTGTTAAAATTTAATAAAACCTCTTGATTTTTTTTGTCAAAGGTGATATAATAATAAAGCATTTAGTATCCGCCGGCATAGCTATGCCCAAAATAAAGTGTATCGGGCGGCTGTGTGGCGTGTGTTAATGCGCGGCGTTTATCGCCAAACATTAAAAACGGATAGTCCTCTGAACTCGCGGGAAAAGACCCGCGGCGGGTGATCGCACGGATAAGCCGGGTTCAAGAAAATCCGAAAATCCACAGGAGGAAAAGAAATGGACGCATTAAAGCTTATTGAGCAGAGCAGCATGAAGGAAGCTGCTCCTCAGATCGAGATCGGTGACTATGTAAAGGTTTACGTAAGCATCAAGGAAGGCGAGAAGAGCCGTATCCAGATGTTTGAGGGCACTGTTATCGCCAAGAAGCACGGCGGTATCAACGAGACGTTTACTGTAAGACGTCTGGCGCACGGCTGCGGCGTAGAGAGAGTATTCCCGATACATTCGCCGTCTATCGACAGAGTTGAGGTCGTCAGAAACGGTAAGGTTCGCAGAGCAAAGCTGTACTATCTGCGTGACAGAGTGGGCAAGGCCGCTAAGGTCAAGTCCAAGGTATAACGCTGCACCGCATAATATGCGGTGCGGAGTTTGCGAGTTCGTTTATATCCCCGCTTCGGCGGGGGTAATGCGGATCGGTTTTGAGAAAAGAGAGTTGTATGAACGAGATCGATGAAGAGCTTGACGGAACCGTAAAGCTGACAAAAGAAAGCTCCGAAGAAGTCTTTGGATCGGCGGCCGGTGAAGAGCCGGAGCCGAGTGACCCCGAACAGACCGGGAATACGGATGAGACGGGAGAAAACGCGGAATCGGGGGAAAAGGAAGAGACTGAGAAACCCGAAGAACCGAAGAAGCCTTTTTCGGATGTGCTTGACTGGGTCTCAAGCATGGTGTATGCCGTGACCCTGATGCTGGTGCTGAATTTGTTTTTCTTCAGGACGATCACTGTTCGGGGCGACTCTATGAACGATACATTGGTTGACAATGATCAGGTCGTTGTCACAAATTTTTTCTATACGCCGAGCTATGGGGATATCGTTGTGGTTCAGGCGGATAGACTGAATATCCGGGGAACCGACATCTATGGAGAGTCGATCATCAAACGTGTGATCGCGGTCGCCGGAGATACTATCAGGATAGATTATACAAAGGGCGAGGTTTACCGCAACGGAGAACTGCTGCATGAGGATTATATAAAAGAACTTACTCATTTGTACAGATACGGATACATTGAAGAAAATGTTGACTATGTTGTGCCGGAAAACCGGGTCTTTGTAATGGGAGATAACCGCAATGTTTCCAATGACAGCCGCAATTTGCAGGACGTCGGATTCATTGATGTGGGAATGATCATCGGAAAGGCGGTCGTTCGCTTTTCTCCGATAAAGGATTTTAAGTGGCTATGAGCGAGGTCGGCAATATTCAGTGGTTCCAGGGGAATATGAACAAGACGAGACGGGTTAGCGAGGCCGATCTTTAGATGGTCGA
>JAIEDJ010000051.1 GCA_029068025.1 Oscillospiraceae bacterium
CATAATTATTTCTCCTTAATTTTAAACCAGTTTCAAACTGCCCTGTGGGGGGCCGCGGAGTAGCAGCCAAGTCCGAACCGGTCGAAATTTTTCTTGAGAAAAATTTCGACACTTTTTGAAATTCACTGTCCTGTCACATGTTGATCTCAGCATAGCGCTGTGTGATCAATAACTATCAGAATATCCTTGACGTTAGATAAACGCCGCTCAGCGCGAGATTGAGATTATATATCTCGTTCTTCTCAAGCTCGAACACCGCGTCCAGCATATTTACTATCTCATTTTCGGAGAACTCCGCCGCGATCTTTTCCGATTCCTTTTTGCAGAAAAGCTCCGAACCGCTGCCGTATTTCACAGCCAATGAGCCGCGTAATATGTCGGCAAGACAGTCGATCACACGCGCGAACTCCGCTCTGCCCGTCTGTCCCGCAAGAGCGGCAGCCAGACCAAAGCCGTCGCGGCATCCGATAGCGGCGGCAGCGGCGCGCGCCGCCTCGATGAGCTTCATTTCCGCGTTATCATCGTCAAGAGCCGCAAGGCACTTGGCGACATTGCCCGAAAACGTCAGCGAAAGCTCCTCCGCGCGTTTTCTGTCCATTCCGCCGTCCGCAAGGCATTGCGCACAGCTTGCCGTATCCATATCGGGGACTTCAAACTCCGTAACGCGCGACATGACTGTTTCAGGGATAACGCTTGTGTTTTCGCAGGTGAATACGAATCTCAAGTGAGCGGGCGGTTCCTCGATTATCTTGAGCAGCGCGTTCTGGTGCTGAGGGAGCATGGTGTCACAGTCCTCGAACACGTAAACCTTTATATCGCCGTTGTTCGGCTTTATGACAGTTCCGCTCAGGATCCCGCGGAAATTCTCCATAACATACTTCCCGCCGCATTCCCGTTTGACAAATATCACATCGGGGTGATTGTCATGCTCTATATTGCGGCAGGCGGTACATTCTCCGCAGGCGCGGTTTTCGCACAGAAAAAGCTGTGCCGTATACCTCGCGAGCGTCTTTCTGCCGCAGCCCTCGTTTCCCGAGAACATAACGGCGTGCGGAAGTCTGCCCTTGGCTGCGATATCGTCCAGCTTTCGCTTGAGGCCGTCCTTACCGTATAATATCATACCTTCTCAAACCGTTCGATATCGGTAACGAACACCGTAGCTCCGCCGACCATGACCTCTACGGGGAAGTCGGAATATACTCCCGTTCCGTAGGAAGTGGCGTTGGGAACAAACTGACGGCGCTTGTGAGAGTGCTCTTTGATGATATCAATGACCTCGTCAACGTTTTCATTCTCGGCGCAGATCATAAACGTTGTGTTTCCAGACAAAAGAAATCCGCCCGAGGAAGCGAGCTTTGTCGCCTGGAACCCGCTTTTGGTGAGCGCGGACTGCACGGAATGGCTGTCGTCGTTGTTTACAATGGCATAGATCAGTTTCATAAAGATCAACTCCTTGAGTTGTAATTTTGATAATAATATTATTATACAACATTTTCTCCGAAATTGCAAGAGCACGTATCTGTTCAAACACGTTTTTTTGCTGTTTGTATGCTGATTATATACAAATTACACAAAAATCAACGAAAATTTTCTCCGTATTTGCACTTGATTTTTTTTTGAAATATGGTAAAATAAAAGTAATACACTTGGAGTTTTCAAATATTCTCAAGGGTATAAAAAATATTCAGGAGGTAACTACCAATGGCTTATAAGATTTCTGATGAATGTATTTCCTGCGGCGCTTGCGCAGACGGCTGCCCCGTTTCTGCGATCTCTGAGGGCGACGGCAAGTATGTTATCGACGCGGGCACCTGCATCGACTGCGGCGCTTGCTCCGATACCTGCCCTGTGGGCGCTCCCAAGGGTTAATAATGGGGATACATAACGTCCTACCGGCCCGGTGAAAGCGATTTTGCCGGGCGTTTTTTTGTTTGCGGATATATCCTCTTAAATGTTGATCTCGGCTGGTTTTATAACGTTGATGAGGGGCTATTGATTTAAAAAATTTCAAAAACGCTCAGTGCTGCGCACTGAGCTAGCCAGCCCCGCTCGGCTCCGCTTCACTTCGTTCCGCTGCGCCGAGCAGGACTGCTTTTTGAAATTTGCAGTCACCCACGCGTTGTTGATCTTGGCTTGGGCGCTTTGTGCCATCTTTGTCACATTTATCTTTGCGCAGACGCTAAGATAAACATTATAAACGCACAGCAAAGGCACTTACGCCAAGAACAACATTATAGATACGCATGAATTTCAAATAGGTCGAAATTTTAATTTCGACCGGTTCTCAATTGACGGCTAAGCGGAGCGCCAACGGCGCGGAGCGTGCCGCCAATTGAGAAATTTGAAATTTATTTAAATAAGAAAAGGGGCTGTATCGCGAGCGCCTGTTTGGCTTTCGTGATACAACCCCTCTTAAATGAACGTTCAAATCAAATTACTTCGGCACGCTGTAAAATCAGCAAGTTTACCCAATCGCGGCAGTGAGCCATGGAACGCATAACCGCTCGGTTTACCGCCCCGTATCGCGCTCGGAACCAATTTTCTCGCGCCAATTCCGCGTTTCGCGGAACATTTCTCCGCCGCAAGTAACAACGGAGAGAGCTTTCGCAATCCTGCGAATGAGAAAACCGCACCATTTGCGGATCAACAATACCGCCACCCGGCGGGGAATTTCCGCACCCTGCGGAAGTGAAAAAGCTGTTCACGCTCCCGTGAACTTGGATAACCGCACCCATGCGGAGTGGAAAACCGCACCTTGCGGGACAAATTACCGCACCAAGTGCAGCATAACGCCGCACCCTGCGGGGATTTTCCGCATTCCTGCGGAAGGAACAAGCAGCCCTTTCCGTTGCCGTACTCAAATCGCTGCCGCCGCCCGCCCTGCGCCTCTTCCGATCTCGCGGGACTTTGCGTAGCGGATTGTGACAGCTGAAAACAAGTAAATGTTTTCGGCGCTGAAAAGCCGCAGCCGCTCTGAGAGCACTGCTTGAAACGGGCTATCGGATAACAACCGCGCGAATTTAACGCCCGCGCACTCCCGATAGGGGGAAGATCCCCCAATGCACAAGAATTACTCCCGTGCAGTTATACCCAACTATATTTTAACCTATTTTATTGGAAATGTCAAGTGTTTTTTGCTAAAAATTACATATAAATATACTTATAAGCGCACAAGCCGCTTGACTTTTGACTGAATTTGGTGTAAAATATAAAATGAGATTGTATTTCTCACACGGAAGTATCCGTGTACAGCTTGTAGATAAACCTCTCTGCGAGAGGGGGAGAGGGTGGGGCTCCGCCCCAGCCCCGAAGGGACGAAGTCCCGGAGCTAGCAATGAGCGTTTGTGCGCAGCACAAATGCCATTGCGTTTAACAAACGGCTTTTCCGTTTGTTAAACCGCGCCAAAGGGCTCGCATTATGCGCTTTGCGCAAAACGCCGCCCTTTGGAAACCCGAATTTCGGAATTTTAATACAAACTGCACACATAAGTATTCGTGTATTTTATCGGTCGGACGTTCGTAGGTTCGGCGGAAAGGAAAAAACTATGAAGATCACATTGAAAAACGGAGAAGCAAGAGAATTCGACGCGGGTATGTCGGCGTTTGACATCGCGCGTGAGCTCGGTCTTGCAAAAACGGCGTGCGCCGCTGAGATCGACGGCAAGGTCTGCGATATGCGCACGACCCTCGATAAGGACTGCACGCTGAATCTGCTTACGTTTGAGGACGATCAGGGACAGAGAGCGTTCAACCACACCGCGTCGCATATTTTAGCGCAGGCGGTAAAGCGCTTGTACCCGAATACGAAGCTGGCTATTGGTCCCGCTATCGACAACGGGTTCTATTACGATTTTGACACGGACGAGCCGTTCACCACCGAAACGCTTACCAAAATCGAAGCAGAAATGAAGAAGATCGTCAAGGAGAGCATAAAGCTCGAGCATTTCGAGATGTCTCCCGACGAAGCTATAAAATATCTTGAGGAGCAGGGCGAGATCTACAAGGTCGAGCTTTGCAGGGAGCACGCCGACAAGGGCGAGCCTATCTCGTTCTACAAGCAGGGCGACTTCACCGACCTTTGCGCGGGTCCGCACCTTATGTCTACATCCTCCGTAAAGGCGTACAAGCTGACCTCCGTGACGGGCGCGTATTGGCGCGGTTCGGAAAAGAACAAAATGCTCACCCGTATCTACGGCACGGCGTTCCCGTCAAAGGACGAGCTGAATGCATATCTTGAGCGCGTTGAGGAAGCTAAGAAGCGCGACCACAACAAGCTCGGACGCGAGCTGGAATATTTCACCACCGTTGATTATATAGGTCAAGGTCTGCCGATACTTCTTCCGAAGGGCGCTAAGGTAATTCAGATTCTTCAGCGCTGGGTCGAGGACGTAGAGGCAAAGCGCGGCTGTCAGCTTACCAAAACGCCGTATATGGCAAAGCGCGAGCTGTACAAAATTTCCGGTCACTGGGATCATTACCTCGACGGAATGTTCGTGCTTGGTGATCCGATGGACGAGACCAAGGAATGTTTCGCGCTCCGTCCGATGACCTGCCCGTTCCAGTATCAGGTATTTCTGAACCGTCAGCGTTCTTACCGCGATCTGCCCATGCGCTTGACGGAGACCTCCACGCTGTTCCGCAATGAGGACAGCGGCGAAATGCACGGACTTATCCGTGTTCGTCAGTTCACTATCTCCGAGGGTCACTATATCCTCCGTCCCGAACAGCTTGAGGAAGAGTTCCGCGGCTGTCTGGAGCTCGCGAAGTATATGCTTGAGACTGTCGGTATGCTTGAGGACTGCACATTCCGCTTCTCGCAGTGGGATCCCGCTAATCCCAAGAACAAGTACGAGGGTACTCCCGAGCAATGGGAAAAGGCACAGGCTGCCATGAAGACGATCCTTGACGATCTCGGCGTGAATTACACTGTCGGGATCGATGAGGCGGCGTTCTATGGACCGAAGCTTGATATTCAGTATCATAACGTGTTCGGCAAGGAAGATACTATCGTTACAATACAGATCGATATGCTGCTTGCCGAGAAGTTCGGCATGGAGTACGTTGATGTTGACGGCACAAAGAAGAATCCGTATATTATCCACCGCACATCGCTGGGCTGCTATGAGAGAACTCTTGCTTATCTGATCGAGAAGTACGCTGGTGCTCTGCCGCTTTGGATGTCGCCGGAGCAGGTTCGCATACTGCCCGTTACCGACCGCGCGAAGGAATACGGCGAGGGTATCGCGAAACGCCTTGACGATCTCGGGATCCGTGTTACCGTCGATAACAGAAACGAGAAGATCGGCTACAAGATCCGCCAGGCACAGCTCGAAAAGATCCCGTATTTCTTTATCGTAGGCGACAAGGAAGTAGAGGATAACACGGTATCGCTCCGTTCGCGCAAGGACGGCGACCTCGGCGCTTCTCCGCTTGAGGACGTTATCGCGAAGATAATCAAAGAGAACGCCGAAAAAACGAAATAATGGTTTTCCGCAATGCGGAAAACTGACGGTCTGAGAACAAGTTTTAAGGCAACACCGCATAAAGATTGTGCGCTGATCGCGCCGTCAGAAATTTCTGTCAGCGCATTATGCACGCATTATGCGCTACGCGCAAAACGCTTGCAAAACGTTGCCCAAAACGACGAAGTAATACTGACGTATTTCCGAATTGACGCTTCGCGTCAAACTTGGAGTTTTGGGCAAAAATGACGGAATTTATGCAAGTGAGCAGCGTGCAAAGCCCGAAGGGCGGTCTTTGTGCGGTGTTGCGTTAAATAAAACGCCAAGAGCGGCGTTATAAAAACGCAGCAAAGGCTCTTACGCTAAGAACAACGTTGTAAAGGCGCAGGCAATTCGCGAAAGCAAGCGGCGCGTCACGATGGGCGGAGCGAAGAATGAGCGGAGCACAGCGTGACGGGTCGCTTGGCTAGGCGAGCTTTGCTCGCCGGTTCGCGAATTGCAAATTTAAATAAGGAGAATATAATGGTAGAAGAAGCATTTGAAAAAATAACCGATTGGGCTAAGGAGTTCAAGGACTTCAACAGTGAGCTTGAGGAGCGTATCCTGGAGGCCAATCATGATGACACCAAGGTAAAGTGGAACAAGCTGCTGCCCGATCTGATGGGCGCGGAGGTTTTTATCGCGGGTCAGTATTCGGGTCAGCCGATCGACGATTCCGGAAGAAAAGAATTGAATATCGTAATGATACAAAAGGACGGTCACGCTATTATTCCGTTCTTCACATCACCCGAGCGGCTTTCCGTGCTGGTGAATCCTCAGAACAATCAGTTCGACGTTTTGAAGCTCAACACCGTGCGGCTGTTTGAATCCCTTGTCGGAAAGCATACCGTACTTAATCCGATGTCTTCATACACACGAATGTTTACACCGTTTGAAATGCGTATTCTCGCCGCGGAAAACGCTGACAAGGCTCCCGCACTGCCCGAAAAAGAGGAAAAGAGCGAGGATAAGGAATAATAAAAGGAGTACAAGACTTTGAATACGTCAAATACAATTCTCAGCATAATCGTACCCTGTTTTAACGAAGAAGAAAGCGTTCCGCTGTTTTACGCGGAAACGATGAAATACGAAAAATTTTTCATTGATAATAACGTGACGCTTGAGTTTGTTTTTGTGGACGACGGTTCGCGTGACAAGACCGTTGAGGTCGTGAAGTCACTCCGGGAGAAGGACGAAAGGATCCATCTTATATCGTTTTCGCGGAATTTCGGCAAAGAGGCGGCGATCATCGCGGGATTTGAGAGAGCCTCCGGGGATCTGGTAACGCTGATGGACGCGGATCTTCAGGATCCGCCCGCGCTGCTTCCCGAGATGTATCGGTATATCACAAAAGAGGGCTATGATTCCGTGGCGACTCGAAGAGTCACCCGCACCGGCGAGCCGCCTATAAGATCGTGGTTCGCGCGGAGATTCTACGGACTTATGCGCAGGATCTCAAGAACCGAGATCGTTGACGGAGCACGCGATTTCCGAATGATGACGCGCAAGGTGGTAAACGCCATTCTGTCAATGAAGGAGTGCAACCGATTTTCCAAAGGGATATTCGGCTGGGTGGGCTTTGATACCAAGTGGCTGGAGTATGAGAATATCCAGCGCGCGGCGGGTGAGACCAAATGGTCGTTCTGGAAGCTGTTTTTGTATTCGCTTGACGGCATTATGGCTTTTTCGACAGTGCCGCTGATACTGCCGCTGATATTCGGGATAGTATTCTGTATAGCCTCCGTGGCGCTGTTGGTGGTGACCATAGTGCAGGCAGTGATGAATTATCCGATGTATCTGCTGTTTTTGATACTGTGCGTGACGACTTTTGTCGGCGGTATCATATTGTGCTGTCTGGGGATCGTCGGAATGTATTTCAGCAAGCTTTACACCGAGATCAAGGACAGACCGAAGTATCTTGTAAAAGAAGAATTTTAAAAAATATCCGCGATCGTATGACCGCGGATACAGACTGTAGAAAAAGTTTTTTTAGCCAAGAGCGGCGTGCCAAACCCGAGCACAAGCGCCCAAGCCAAGGACAACATTGCGTGGGTGACTGCAAATTTCAAAAAGCAGTCCCGCTCGGCGCAGCCGCATTATGCACGCATTATGCGCTGCGCGCAAAACGCTAGCG
>JAIEDJ010000052.1 GCA_029068025.1 Oscillospiraceae bacterium
ACATTCCGTGAGCCTGACCCGCGCCGTGATACGGATCCTGTCCGAGGATCACCGCCTTTACATCACTATATGACGTGTATCGCAAAGCGTTAAAAATATCGTCCATCGGTGGATATATTTTTCGCGAATTGTACTCCGATATAAGAAACTGCCGCAAGGTCTTGTAGTAATCCTTCCGGAATTCGTCCGCGAGAAGCTCATCCCACTCGTTGCCTATGTTGACCATAGCTGTACCTCATTATTTCTTCTTGTTAGTCTTGTCCTTGTTTTTCTTTTTCTTCTGCGGGTTCTTCATATGTACATCCTTGACGCGCTTGGTTTTGCAGGAGAATCCGAACGTTCCTATCTTTTTCCCGAGTGCGAAATACGTTCCGTGCGCGTATGCCATCAGCCCCGCCTGTTCGATCATAAGGCGGCCTTTTTCGTCGATAAGATCTTCGTCAATATCTACCGATACGATATCCGCTATGAACATATCGTGCGAGCCAAGTGGCTTTACCTCGATCACCTTGCACTCCAGTGAGATCTTGCTTTGTGCGATAAGCGGCGCGGAGAGCTTTTCGCAAAGAAGCGCGGTGAGCTTGCGCTTTTCCAGCTTATCCTCGTGCTTGCCCGATTTAATTCCGCAATAATCAAGCGTTTTCACAAGGCTTGACGGCAGCATATTTATAACGAATTCTCCCGTGCTTTTGATAATATCGTAAGAATTGCGCTCGGGGCGCACGGAAATGTACGTCTTGGGCGGATCGGAGTTTATTATTCCCGTCCACGCGACAGTGAGAGCGGTCGGCTTTTCAATGGTTCCGCAGGAAACCAGCACGGCGGGCACGGGTGAGAGCAAGGTGCCGCCTTTCCATGTGATCTTTGCCATATTTATCAGCTTCTTTCTTTATGTCGATCAACAAATGCTCTTTACTTTATTTTAACATATATTTGATAATTTTTCAAGGATAATTATTGAAATTTTGCCGAAAATGTGCTAGAATATAATCAATAAATTTTTTGGAGGTGGCTGAAATGCCTTTTATCAATGTAAAATATTCCTCAGAGATCACTCCCGAACAGGAAACCAGCATCAAATCCGCGCTCGGCAGCGCTGTTTCCGCTATCGGAAAGACCGAAAGCTGGCTGATGGTTGGCTTTGAGAAGAACGTTCCGCTGTACTTTAAGGGGGAAAAGTCCGAGAAGATCGCGTTCGTAGAGGTCAGCCTTTACGGAAGCGCGCCCAAGCAGTCTTATGACAAGCTCACGTCGGAGATCTGTTCTATTCTCGGCAAGGATCTCGGTGTACCGTCCGATAAAGTATATGTCAAATATTCTCCGACCGATAACTGGGGTTGGAACGGCGGAAATTTTTGATATGATTTCTCAATAAAAACGCTCCCCGTGTGAAGCGGGGAGCGTTTGTTTTTCCGTTATCCCGAGTTTCCGCAAAACCGCGGAACAAGAGTCGCTGCGGGATCAATCAATCTCTACGGAAATCTTCTCGTTGGCACGGACAGCGCCCGCGCGCAGAACAGTGCGGATCGCCTTTGCAATTCTGCCCTGTTTGCCGATAACTCTGCCCATATCCTCCGGGCCGACGTGCAGGTGATACACGATAACGCCCTCATCGTTAGGCTCGTCCGCTGTTACCTCGACTGCTGTTTTGTCCTCTACCAGCGCGGTTGCGATGGTGATAAGAAGTTCTTTCATCATAAGCTTTCCCTCCATGGGGTTATATGCCGTGGTAATTTATGCCGGATATCGATGATTTCTAAAATACCTTTGCCAAATAACCTTGCTAATTCTTTTGGCAGCATCGCGCAAAGACCGCCCTTTGGCTTTGTACGCTGCTTGCCTGCACGTATTTGCGCTAAGCGCAAAACGCTTTTTTCGTCATTTTTGCCCAAAACTTTTTGAACACATTATCCGCTTCGGGGAAAATGCCGCGTCAGTATTATTTCGTCGTTTTGGGCAGCGTTCTGCAAGGTCGACGGAATGTCAACACCGGCATAATTCGCTGACGAAATTTCTGACGCCGCAATCACCGCACCGTCTGTGTGCGGTATTGCTTTTACTTCAACAATCTCTTGACGGTGTCGGTAGGCTGTGCGCCCTTTTTGATCCACTCGTTTGCCTTGTCCTTGTCGATGTTGACAACGGCAGGCTCCTTGGTGGGATCGTAGTAACCGATTTCCTCGATAAATCTTCCGTCACGCGGGAAACGCGAATCGGCAACAACAACACGATAGAACGGTGCTTTCTTTGCGCCC
>JAIEDJ010000053.1 GCA_029068025.1 Oscillospiraceae bacterium
TTGGGCAAAGCACATAATGCGTACAAGTAAGCGGGCGGCAAAGCCGTTAGGCGGTCTTTGTGCGGTGTTGCCTTAATTACGGAAGCCATTTGCCCTCAACGGTGATATGATCGTTGGTTGTGTAAAATCCCAGAAGAAGCTCATCTCCCGCTGCGGCTTTCTCCGTGTAATCAATAAGGTAATCGCCTTCCTTGTTTTCGTGTACTATGATCTCGCCAAGGTGCGTTAATTTGTATTTGCCGAGCATATATTTGCCGTTCTCATACAAATAGTCTTTTCGATCAACCATTATATTCAGGGTAAAATGCTCGCTTGTATTCTGAAAGGCGATGTGCAGCGCGGCAAAGTTACTGTCATCGGTCACTATTACGGGATCGGTGTGAACAACATCGGACTCGGGATCTAACCGGATCGTGTTGAATTCGTGTCCGTTTATAATTACAGAATTCTTTTTTTCGATCTTATTGATCTCGTTGATTTCCGAGTTAAGCTTGTCAGCGATAGATGCGTAACTGTCCGATATATCCGAAGAACTCATAGATACCTCCGGGCTTGAGCCAGCGGACTGTATGCCGTGCAGCTTCAGTCCTCCGAAAATTCCGGCAGCCAGAATACAGATCGCCGCCGCTGTAAAGAGCATTGTCCTCCAAAGCGGGAACGGTCTGCGCTCCTCGATAATAATTGCTTCGCCTTCCTTCGTCCAGGCATCCTCAAGTATATTCTCATCCAGTGTCCAGGCGTCCTCGACTATATCCTCGTCAAGACCGCCAAGAAGCTCAAAAAAGTCTTTTCCGTTCATAGCTCATACCCCTCCTTTTCAAGAAATTTGCGCAGGCGACCGCGCGTGCGGTTAAGGATGACCGAAACAGTATTTTTGCGTGTTCCGAAGCGCTCCGCAATTTCCGAAAGCTCGCAGCAGTACCAATACCGCAGAACAAATATCCGGCGGTTTTCTATAGGTATCTGCCGCAGGAAGCTGTTGACCGCGGCAAGCAGCTCTTTGTTTTCATAAGTACGCTCCACGCTGCCTTTGTCGGGAATACACTCCTCAAGCTCCTCGAACACAACCTCCGCTGTGCCGCTCCCGCGCTTTCCCGCGTTTTTTGCCTTAAGCATATTGATCGCGGTATTCCTTACGATCCTGCAAAGGAACGTTCCCAGCACCTGAGGACAGTGAGGCGGTATCAGCTCCCAGAGCTTAAGATATGAATCGTTTACGCAGTCCTCGGCGTCCTCGCGGTTTTTCAGAATATTATTCGCGACAGTCAGGCAGCGCTTTCCGTGCTTCTTTTCCGTGACGGAGAGGGCGGTTTCGTTCCGGTCCCGGAAAAGCTGCACTATTTCGCTGTCATTCATAAGCTCACCCCCTCTGAATATAAACTCAACTTTTTTTGCCAAAAGTTACAGGTGGTTTAAAAATTTTTAATTTTATTTTAAAAAGCATTGCCGCCGCAGGTCGTATGATCGATCCGCGGCGGCTGTTTATTTGGTTTTTATGCCAGCTTTTCCTTGAGGAACTTCATCAGATCCGCGTATTCCTCAAACGCGGGAAGGTCGGGGTAGTCCGCCTTGATCTTTTCGGTGGAGCGGAACAGGAATCCGTACTTTGAAGCCTGGATCATTCCCAGGTCGTTGAACGAGTCTCCTCCCGCGATGGTCTCAAAGCCGATAGACTGAAGTGCCTTGACAGTGGTGAGCTTCGACTTCTCACAGCGCATTTTAAAGCCCGTGATCTCGCCGTCGGGAGCGACCTCCAGCGAGTTGCAGAAGATAGTCGGCAGCCCAAGCTTTTTCATAAGCGGCGCGGCAAACTGCGTGAACGTATCGCTGATTATGATCACCTGCGAGAGCGTGCGCAGCTCATCAAGAAACTCCTTCGCGCCGGGCATGGGGTCGATCTTCGCGATGGTGTCCTGGATCTCCTTCAAGCCGAGCTTGTGCTCCTTGAGGATCCCAAGCCGCCACTTCATCAGCTTGTCGTAATCGGGTTCGTCACGGGTGGTGCGCTTAAGCTCGGGGATCCCGCTCTCCTCGGCAAAGGCTATCCAGATCTCGGGGACAAGTACCCCTTCAAGGTCTAAACAAGTAATGTACATAATGATTTCTCCTTAATAAAAAATTACCATTAATATTTTATCACATTACTGCAACTTTTTCAAGAGGTTTGATAATTTTTTTATCTTTATCCTTGACAAAATCGGATATATGTGTTATAATTAATTAAAATGTTCAGACAGGAGTATTGCTATGAAGATTATGGCGGTAGATTACGGCGACAGCAGAACGGGGCTTGCTATGTGCGACGCGGGCGAGATACTTGCGTCTCCGCTGGAAACGGTTTTTGAAAAGGATTTTGACAGATGTATAGAAAAGGTCGCGGAGATCTCCAAGGCAAAAAAAGCGGAGATGATAATCGTCGGTAACCCGATCAATATGAACGGAACGATAGGTCCGCGCTCGGAGAAATGCAGTCTGTTCGCCGAGAAGCTGCGTGAGCTGGTGGACGTTGAGGTGGAGATGTGGGACGAGCGCTCCTCGACCGTAACCGCGATCTCGTATATGAACGATGTGAACAAGCGCGGCAAGAAGCGCAGGGAAGTGCTTGATCAAGCGGCGGCTGCGGTCATTCTCGACAGCTATCTCGAATACAGAAAAAACCAAGCGGCACGCGCGGCGGACAAGTGATACTTATCACGCTCAGAGTTTCCCACAGAAGAATAAATCACTGCACGAAAATGGCCGCGGTCTTTTCTTTGTTCTAAAGCGTGATAAGTATGAGCATCGGAGGTTTATAATGTACAGAGTTTCGTTTACGGGATACCGCCCCGAGAAGCTGCCGTTTTTCGGTGAGGACGATCCCATGTGTATCGACCTTAAAGAACGAATTTTCAAGGAGATCTCGGCGCTTGCCGATGACGGCGCGACGGAGTTCTGCACGGGAATGGCGCTCGGCGTGGATACCTGGTGCGCCGAAGCAGTCCTTCGGCTGAAAAGCGAGCGCCCCGGTATAACGCTCATAGCGCTTATCCCCTGCCCCGAACAGGACAGCAAGTGGAATTCGGAACAGAAGCGGCGGTATCATAATATTCTCGAACAATGTGACAGGAAGCTCACCATCTCGCCGAAATATACAAGGGACTGTATGCACAAGCGCGACCGCGCTCTTGTCGATATGTGCGACGTTCTTGTAGCCGTTTACGACGGCAAGGAGGGCGGCACAAAATATACCGTTGAATACGCGAAAAAACAAGGCAGAAAAACGATAATTCTGCCTGTGGTTTAGGCAAAAATCCAAGGCAGCTATGAAACAGCGCCCAGGCAAGCGGGCGCTGTCTTTTTTATTCCGATCTGTCTATATACCGTTCGGCGGAGATCGCGGCGTTTGCGCCGTCCGCAGCCGCTGTTATTACCTGCCTGAGCGTCGTGGTACGCACATCCCCCGCGGCAAATAACCCCTCCGCGGAGGTCCTGCAGTCCTCTCCTGCGGCAACATAGCCGCTGCCGTCCAGCTCGCAGATACCGTTCAGCAGCTGTGAATTCGGCACGCTGCCCACCGCGGCAAACACCCCGTCTACCGCAAGACTGAAAGTTTCGCCGTTCCGTGCATATGTTATCCCTTCGGCATTTGTTCCGCCCGTGACCTCGGTCAGTACCGCGCTCATTATTGTCACGATATTCGCAGTCCCGGATACCTGCTTTTGCAGCGACTTATTAGCGCGGAACTCATCACGGCGGTGAACAAGATACACCGTCTTCGCGAGCTTTGAAAGGTAGAGCGCGTCCCCGAGCGCGGTATCCCCGCCGCCGATCACCGCAACGGTCTTATCCTTATAAAAAGCCCCGTCGCACACCGCGCAGTATGACACGCGCTGTTTTCCGTCACCGTTCACGCCAAGCCGCCGATATGACGTTCCGGCGGAATAGATGATCGCTTTTGCTGTCTGAGCGCTGCCGTCCGCGAAATCAACGCGCCAGTTCTTCCTGTCACGCTCGATTTTCGTGACCTCGCCATTGAAAAACTCCGCACCAAGTTCTTCGGCGTGCTTGCGGAAGCTCTCGCCGAGATCAAAGCCGCTTATCCCGTACAAGCCGGGATAGTTGTCAACACGCTCTGTTACTGCGATCTGACCCGTTCCCATATGATCCTTCTCCGCCACAAGCACCGAGAACTGCGCTCTTTTCGCGTATATCGCGGCAGTAAGCCCGGCAGGACCGCTGCCTATTATAATTATATCGTACATAGCGCACTTCCTTTACACACGATCTATCCGACTTAGTATATTATAAGAACAGACTTTTTATACAGATCAACGTGCCCCCGATATTTTCGGGGGCAATTATGTATTTCAAAGGTTATATCAATTGCTGAACATCGGCGTTGAAAGATAGCGTTCCCCCGTATCGGGGAGAAGAGCCACGATGATCTTGCCCTTGTTCTCCGGGCGCTTCGCAAGCTCCGCGGCGGCGTGAACGGCAGCTCCCGATGAGATACCGACAAGCACGCCCTCGTGCTGAGCCAGAAATCTGCCCGCTTCAAACGCCGCGTCGTTCTCCACGGTAATGATCTCATCATAGATCTTGGTATTCAGCGTTTCGGGAACGAATCCCGCTCCGATACCCTGAATTTTATGAGGACCCGCAGTGCCCTTGGAAAGCACGGGAGAATCCGCGGGTTCAACGGCAATTATCTTAACGTTCGGATTTTTGCTCTTGAGGAACTCGCCGGTTCCCGATATCGTTCCGCCCGTGCCTATGCCCGCAACGAAAATATCCACCTTTCCGTCGGTGTCGTTCCAGATCTCGGGGCCGGTTGAATCAAGGTGAGCCTTCGGATTGGACGGATTTGTGAACTGGCTCGGGATAAAGCTGTTCGGCGTTTCAGCGGCAAGCTCCTCCGCTTTGGCGATTGCGCCCTTCATGCCCTTTGCGCCTTCGGTCAGCACAAGCTCCGCACCGTATGCCTTAAGCAGATTTCTGCGTTCCACGCTCATTGTCTCGGGCATGGTGAGGATCACCTTATACCCTCTCGAAGCAGCGACCGCTGAAAGCCCGATGCCCGTGTTTCCGCTTGTCGGCTCGATAATAACGGAATTCGGGGTCAGGATCCCCTTTGCCTCCGCGTCATCGATCATCGCCTTCGCGACTCTGTCCTTCACGCTGCCTGCGGGATTGAAATATTCGAGCTTGCCGTAAATGTCCGCCTCAAGCTTGTTTGCCGCAATGTAATTCTTGAGCTTCAGCAGCGGAGTGCCGCCGACCAGCTCTGTGATACTGTTAAATACCTTCATATAAGTTCTCCTTTCATAATGCCCTGATATGATAGCCGCAATAAAGCCTATCATCTATATAGGTTTTATGTGTTTATTATATCACCTTTAAATCAAGTTGTCAATACCTTTTCGATTTTTTTTAAATATTTTTTCGGACTTGACATTTCAAAAAATATATGTTACAATAATATACGGTTCATCGGAGGATGTTGCAACTCATAATGCAGCGTTGGATAAGATGCCGTAAGAAGCATTTGTCGGAGGGCAGTCACAGCGTATGGGGTGATGCCGGATAAGACAGCTGTTTTCCTGCGGAGTGTCTTATTCAACTTTTTTGTTTTAAATTACTTTAATCCCGATTTTACAGACGCTTGTACTATAGGAGGTTATAAGGTGAAACGCGAAAATAACTTTACAGAGGGTCGTATTTTTTCGCCTCTGATCATGTTTGCGCTGCCCGTGCTTTTAGCGCTGCTGCTGCAAACGGCATACGGAGCGGCGGATCTGCTTATCGTCGGCAAATTCGGCGGAGAGCTGTCGGATGTTTACCAATCGGCGGTGTCTACCGGCAGTCAGATAATGCAGACTCTGACGCTGGTCATCACGGGGCTTTCAATGGGAGTTACCG
>JAIEDJ010000054.1 GCA_029068025.1 Oscillospiraceae bacterium
CCCACAGCCGACGCGGCGCGCGATATCGTAACCCGTTCTCTGTACATCGATTCGGAGATCACCGAAATAACCGACGCCGCAAACGAGCTGATGTACAGCTGCGGCAGCGCTGAAAGCAGCGCCGACGACGAGCAGATCTACAGGAATTACAAGGTCATCTGCGAAAGGAAGAGGAGCATGAAAAAATGACGCATATTCCGGGATATATACAAGCGGCAGTCTTTGCGGCGCTTTTTATGCTGTTCATCAACGGAGAGATCGGCAGCGCGCTGCTGTATGCGATACTCATCGCAAACCTTATCTCCACGCTCCTGATATTGATGTCCAAAAAACATTTCACCGCAACGCTTCACAGCCTATCGGGAGTTACGGAATGTGGCAGAAGGATAGAGTTCGAGGTAGTCATAAAGAAAAACGGC
Source organism: Oscillospiraceae bacterium (assembly GCA_029068025.1). Classification (GTDB taxonomy): domain Bacteria; phylum Bacillota; class Clostridia; order Oscillospirales; family Ruminococcaceae; genus CAG-115. The sequence continues at coordinate 420 of JAIEDJ010000054.1, forward strand.
TTTTGCTTTATTCCCTTCATAGAGATCTGCCTTAAAGCAAACACCCCCATACGTCTGAGAACGGCACTGCTGTTCCGCCGTGAGATCAAATTAAGGGGCGAGTTCCCGGCCGAGCACAGCGGACTTAATAAGCTTTCGCTGGAAAAAGTGATCATCTCGGATTTTCTCGGGAACTTCCATTTTAATATTGGAAACAGCCAGCAGACACAGATGGCGGTACTGCCCAGGATAGTTGAATATGACGGCCCCGCCGTTCTGCCGAATATGCTCCCCGCCGAGAACGATGAAGAATCCGAGGAGGGCACGGTAACAAAACGCGGCGGAATGCCCGGCTACGAGCACCGCGAATACGTCCCCGGCGATTCCCCGCGCCGCGTGAATTACAAGCTCTCCGCAAAACGCGGCACGCTGATGGTGCGGCTCGACGAAAGCAACTCCAACGCGGCGACGCATCTCTACATCACCACGAACGCGCTCCCCGTATGCTGTGACAAAGCGTTTGCTCTTGCAAGCCGATTGGTAATGCAGGGCGGCACGGTAAAGATCACGCATAAGGGCGACAGCCGTGTAGCGTCGACCCCCGAGACCCTGGACAGAATGAGGGAATGGCTGGCGTTCCGCGAATATGCCGAGACTTTAGAGTCTATTCCGGAAACTCACGCTCCCGCCGATACCGCGATAACGTTTTTCGGAAACGGCGAAGCAAAATGCGGCGCGTAAGCGATTGACAATCGTCTTGACAATTGCGGAAAAAAGTGATATAATATTCTGGAATGAATTTGCAAAATAATAATTCAGCAGGATATTGTAAAGTTAAACATACTGCAAATTTTATTTTTGCTTATAAACGAAAGGTCAGAAACTATGAAGTACGATTTCGCCGCCATTGAAAAGAAATGGCAAAATTATTGGGAAGCAAACAACACATTCCATGCGGAAAACGACTATTCCAAGCCCAAGTATTACGCGCTCGTTGAATTCCCCTATCCGTCGGGTGACGGACTGCATGTAGGACACCCCCGCCCCTACACCGCTATGGATATCGTTTCGAGAAAGCGCCGTATGCAGGGCTACAACGTCCTTTTCCCAATGGGCTGGGACGCGTTCGGACTCCCTACCGAGAACTACGCGATCAAAAACAAGATCCACCCCGCGATAGTCACCAAAAACAACATCGACCGTTTCCGCGGTCAGCTCAAGGCGCTTGGTCTGTCCTTTGACTGGCAGCGCGAGGTAAACACCACCGATCCCAATTACTTCAAGTGGACTCAGTGGATCTTCCTCAAGCTTTTCAAAGCCGGTCTTGCTTACAAGAAAGAGACCAATGTCAATTGGTGTACCGGCTGTAAGGTAGTGCTTGCGAACGAGGAAGTTGTAAACGGAACCTGTGAGCGCTGCCACAGCGAGGTAATTCACAAGGTAAAAAATCAGTGGATGCTCAAGATCACCGAGTATGCACAGAGACTGCTCGACGATCTGGATTCAGTCGATTATTTTGAGAAGATCAAGGCATCGCAAGCCAATTGGATAGGACGTTCCACCGGTGCTGAGGTAACATTCAAGACTACCGCCGGAGACGATCTGCTGATCTATACAACGCGCCCGGACACACTGTTCGGAGCAACCTATATGGTAATTTCTCCCGAGCATCCTCTTATCGAGAAATGGATCGATAAGATCGCAAACATGGACGCTGTCCGTGAGTATCAAGCAGCGGCGGCGAAGAAATCCGACTTCGACCGCACCGAGATGAACAAGGATAAAACGGGTGTTAAGATCGACGGAGTTCGCGCTGTCAATCCCGTGAACGGTACCGAGATCCCGATCTTTATTTCCGATTACGTTCTGATGAGCTATGGAACGGGCGCTATCATGGCGGTTCCGGCGCACGATACGCGTGACTGGGAGTTCGCTAAGAAGTTCGATCTGCCGATCATCGAGGTAGTAAAGAGGCGGTGCGACACGATGTCGCAAGACGCTTGCCCCAACGGCGGCACGGATGCCGCCGCTGTCGAGCAAGCGTCATGGGACGTTCAAAAAGAGGCGTTCACCGACTGCGCTACCGGAATTCTCACAAATTCCGAGTTCCTGAACGGCTTGTCCGTCGAGGACGCAAAGGTCAAGATCAAAGAATGGCTCACCGAAAAGGGAATTGGTCACGAAAAGGTAAACTTCAAGCTCCGCGATTGGGTATTCTCACGTCAGAGATATTGGGGCGAACCGATCCCCGTGGTCTACTGCGAGAAATGCGGCTGGCAGGCTATCCCGGAGAGCGAGCTGCCGCTGACCTTGCCCGACGTTGAAAGCTATATGCCCACCGACAACGGCGAAAGCCCGCTGTCCACGCTTGAGGATTTCATAAACATCACTTGCCCGTGCTGTGGAGGTCCGGCAAAGCGCGAGACCGATACAATGCCGCAGTGGGCTGGTTCGAGCTGGTACTTTTTGCGTTACACCGACCCGACCAACGACAAGGAGCTTGCTTCCAAGGAAGCGCTGAAATACTGGCTGCCCGTTGACTGGTACAACGGCGGCATGGAGCATACCACGCTGCACTTGCTGTACAGCCGCTTCTGGCACAAGTTCCTGTATGATGAGGGAGCGGTTCCGTGCAAGGAGCCGTACGCTAAGCGCACCTCGCACGGCATGATACTCGGCAGGAACCCCGATTACCCGCTCCATTCCAACAAGGAGTTCTGCAAGATGTCCAAGTCGCTGCATAACGTAGTAAATCCCGACGAGGTTGTCCGCGATTACGGTGCGGATACCATGCGTTTGTACGAGATGTTTGTCGGCGACTTTGAGAAGGCTGCTCCGTGGCAGGAGAATGGAGTCAGCGGATGCAAGAGATTTTTGGATAGGATCTGGGGTATGTCCGAGAAATTAAAGGACGGCACGGAATATTCGGACGCTTTGCGCTCGGTAATGCACAGAACGATCAAAAAGGTCTCCGAGGATATTGAGACCTTGAAATTCAACACGGCGATCGCGGCTATGATGGCGCTGCTTAATGCTGCTGACGAGGCGGGCGGCTTTAATAAAGCGGAGTTCAAGACGCTGCTTATTTTGCTGAATCCGTTTGCGCCGCATATTACTTCCGAGCTGTTTGAGAGCCTCGGCTTCGGTATGGTTCATGAGCAGGAATGGGTTAAATACGACGAAGCGCTCTGTGTTGAGAACACGGTCGAGCTTGCCGTCCAGGTGAACGGCAAGGTTAAGGCAAGATTTAACGCGGCAAAGGATTCCGACCAGGAAACGCTGATCAGCGCGGCATTGGAGCTGCCTGAGATCAAGGCGCTCACAGACGGCAAGACAATAGTAAAGAAGATCGCAGTTCCTAACAAGCTGGTAAATATAGTAGTAAAATAAAATTTGATCCCTCCGCCCCCCGTTCCCCGCTCAAGGTGACTCCCCGGGTGGAGAGGTGTCACGAAGTGACAGAGGGGCTGACCGACAGACCAAAGCCCCTGAGGACCCTTTTTTACAGACCAAAGCGGCGGAACCGAAATCCCGCCGCTCTTATTTTTATCAAACTACCACTATCAGATAAACGCGTAATTCGATTTACCGCTCTTCTTAACGGAGTACATCGCGTCGTCCGCCTTACCGATAAGATACTCAACACGTGTGTTGTAGTCGTCCTTGATGACCGCAATACCGATGGAAACACTCACCGTCAGACGTTCGCCGATATCCGCGTCAAATCCCGCTGCCAATGTGTCGATCAGCTTCTGAGCGATAGTCGCGGGATTATTAACCTCCGCGTTTCTCACCAGCGCGACAAACTCGTCGCCGCCGAATCTTCCCGCAAATCCCACATCGTCCGCGACAGACTCGCGAATGGTCTTTCCGACAAACTTAAGCACCTGGTCGCCCGTTGCGTGAGAGTAGTTGTCATTGTAGTGCTTGAAGTCGTCAACATCGATAAACAGAACCGCCATCTCAGACTTGCGCATTTCGGAAAGCGAGATCTCGGTATTGATCTTCTGTTCGATGGTCTCACGGTTGTACAGCTCGGTAAGAGCATCGAAGCTTGCGCGCTCTGTAAGCTGCTCCTCGGACTTCTTCGCACGGTCGATATCCACCATAACTCCGACTACCTTCAACGGCTTGCCGTCCTTGCCCTTGATGGTGGACGTTCTCATAAGTATCCAGATAAAGTCGCCGTAAATGTTCTTGATACGATATTCGTTGCGCTCAAAATCCTTTCCCTTTTCAAGAGAATCCAGATCGTCTCTGTATCTGTCAGCATCGTCGGGGTGAACCTTAGCCTTCAGCAGGAAGCTGTCGCCAAAGTGATCCGATGGCGGACGATAGCTGAACTTCTTGTTGAAGTTGTTGGAGAAGGTCACCTCGTTAGTCTTGAAGTTCCACTCGAATATAATATTGTCCGACATATCGGAAATGGTCTTGTATCTGTCCTCGCTGACAACGATCTCGTCAACAAGATTGTTGAACGCACGTGAAAGCTGACCATACTCATTGTTGCTGATAGTGCTGATACGAGCTTCGTGGTCGCCGCGGCGGATCTTTTCAAGCGTGTTTTCGATCTTATTCAGCGGCTGCGCAATATAACGCGCGGCAACTATCGCAAAGATAACGCCAAGCACCGCGAGAACGACCGCGCCGCCTATGATAAGCGGCATAGCAACGCTCGAGAAAATGCCATTGGACTTAAAGTTGCAGCTTGCGACAGCGATAAGTCCCTCCGAACCGCCGACTCTGACGGCGGCGCCGATACTGTCAACATCATTGAATTTGAATTTGAACAGTCTGGGTTCCGCTCCGTCTTGAATAGAAGCGGTATTCACGCCCGTATATGTATTCTCGAAATCGGAAAAGAATCCGATGCCTGCTGACCAATAGCCCCTTGAATCCGCAACAACTATCTTTCTGTTGACGCTGTCATTTGAGGATTCGGTAAGCGAATTGCCTATGATCGGCGAGATCAGAGAGCGAGCCGATGAAACATTGTAGAAGATAATTATGAGACATCCGTTCTTGCTTGTTTTAAAGAACAGATTTTTTGATGCGGTCTCCGTACCGGCAACAGTATCAAAATAAAGAACCTCATCATTGTATTCGTCGTATTTGTTAAGCAACTCAAACACGGTATCCTTGCCTTCTCCGGCAAGTATCTTACCGCTGGTCTTGTCTATGATCCTTATAGCGGAGATCATCGTGTTGTTGTTCTGGAACTGCATAACAAAGTCCTGAACAACAGGCATAAAATTCTTGTTGCTTGTTGCCCATTCCATATGCTGATATCCAGTGAGCTTTTCCATATCCGTCTTGGCGGTATCGAGTGCCACCTTCATACCGGATTCCTGGTTTTTCGCCATGCTGATAATTTCTTTTTCATAACGTTCCAAGGAATCTTTTCTCATAAAATAATCGGAAAGACCGACGCGCACAACAAGCGGAATTATGGCAAAGCATATTGCCGCGATCAATATAGCTGATTTGATTTTCATTTCCCATTTCCCCATTTCTG
>JAIEDJ010000055.1 GCA_029068025.1 Oscillospiraceae bacterium
GGGATTCGGGCAAATAAGCGGCGGTTTCAAAATCATTTATGCAAAATCCACAATGATCCGTGTATGAAATTTTGTGCAAAATTCCCACGGCGCGGAAACTTGACAAATCCGTAAAAATATGTTAAAATATAATAGTCGAACAGCAAAAAAGCGTAGAATCACGGCGATTCTGCGCTTTTTTATTTTTCGGCGCAGTTTTTATACTAATCCCGCTTTAGATTGTTGAAATAATTGCGACACTTTTCGCACAGTTACCTATCTTTTTATAGGAAACTCTAGGCGGGATAAATATCGGCAGCTTTTCTCCGATATTCTATCTCTTAAAGGAGGACTTTATTTCAATGGAAAACAGCAATTTCTTGGGGACTGAAAAGATCTCAAAGCTGATGGTCAAATTCTCGGTTCCCTGTGTGCTCTCGCTTCTGGTGAGCGCACTGTACAACATCGTCGATCAGATCTTCATCGGCAACAGCGAGCTGAGCGCGCTCGGAAACGCCGCAACGGGCGTTGTCTTTCCGATATTCATTATAGCGCAGGCGTTTGCGTGGTGCTTTGGCGACGGCTGTGCGGCGTATCTTAACATCTGCCAGGGACGCAGCGATTCGCAGAACGCTCACAAGACGATAGGCACGGGTATCACCGTCACGCTGATCTGCGGCATTGTGCTGATGGTGGTGTTCTATCCGCTTAAAACGCAGATCCTGACGCTGTTTGGCGCTTCCGAAAACAGCATCGATTACGCGGTGGAGTATTTCAACCTGATCCTCGCGTTCTTTCCTATATTTATGCTGTCAAATATGATGAACGCGGTCATCCGCGCGGACGGCACACCGGCGTGGTCAATGGCTTCCATGCTTGCGGGTGCGCTCACAAACATCGTTCTCGACCCGGTGTTTATCTTCGGCGCGAAGTGGGGAATGTTCGGCGCGGCGCTGGCAACAGTAATTGGACAGACAGTGTCGTTTGTCGTAACACTTATTTACTTCTTCCGCACCAAGACTTTTAAGCTGAAGCTGAAGAGCTTTATTCCGGACAGATCGTTTTCGGGAGCCTTGCAGCTTGGTGCTTCATCGTTCATCACGCAGATGACGATCGTAATAATTTCGCTCGTTTGTAATATTATGCTGGCAAAATACGGTGCGTTATCAAAATACGGGGTCGATATCCCCATCGCGGTAATAGGTATCGAAAGCAAGGTGTTCACGGTCGTTATCAATCTTGTTGTGGGGATCGTGCTAGGCTGTCAGCCCATTATCAGCTACAATATGGGTGCGGGAAAATTCTCCCGCGTAAAGGAGTTGTACCGCAGGATACTCACCTGCACCATCATGATCGGGCTTGCGTCCACTTTGCTGTTTGAGCTTGCTCCAAACGCCGTTGTGGGAATGTTCGGCACTCCCACCAATATCCCGAACCCCGATGATTATTGGGAATTCGGCGCGCTTACGTTCCGCATATTCCTGTGTCTTGTAACGTTTACCTGCGCGATCAAGATGTCCTCTATATTCTTCCAGGCAGTCGGCAAGCCTATCCGCGCGGTCATCGCGTCTATGATCCGCGACATCATCTGCTTTGTTCCGCTTATCATTATACTGCCGATCTTCTTTGAGATAAAAGGCATCCTGTTTGCCGCGCCATGTGCCGATCTTATCGCGATGATCGTGGCGGCTGCGCTGACTGTTACGTTTATGAGAACGCTCAAGGAAAAGCCGTCGGAGGAAGGCTCCGATGCCGCGCTCAAGCCGTCCGAAAAGGGCGTTATAATCACCATTGCCCGCGAGCACGGCTCCTCGGGAAAGCAGATCGGAAAGCTGGTTTCCGAGCGGCTTGGGATCCCGTTCTACTACAAGGAGATGACCGCGCTTGCCGCTAAGGAGAGCGGACTTGACAAGGAGTTTATTTCCGATATCAATGCAAACGCGCCGGAGCTGTTCCACAGCCTTTATCTCAGCAGCAATGTTGTGCAGCAGGCGATGACCGCGCAGGATAAGGTGATCCGAATGATCGCCGACAACGGAAGTTGTGTGATAGTCGGCAGAGCCGCGGACTATGTTCTGCGCAATTACGATGATGTTGTAAGGATATTCGTGTACGCCGATGAAGAATATAAGATCGGCCGCGTAATGGAGGTATACGGTGACGACTTCAAGCAGGCGAAGGAGAATATCCGCCGCTCCGATGAGGCGAGGGCTTCCTACTACAAGAATATCTCCGGACTGACCTGGGGAGACCGTCACAACTACGAGCTGCTGGTCGACAGCTCCGTCGGAGTTGAGGAAAGCGCCGAGATCATCTGCGGCTATATCTCCGGAATGATGAAAAAGCACTGATCATAACTTTTTTAATTGCGCCGGCGCTTTGTGTCGGCGCTTGACTTTTTCAGTATGCTGTGCTATAATAAAGGCGATATTTTGCAGCTTGATGGAAATTTAACGGAGGATCGCCAATGAATAAGGAATGGTCTGAGCTTAATAAAAAGGTTCAAACGCTTATCAAAAATAAAGCCACCTATGATATGGGCATTGAAACGCTGATAGATTTGCGCGGTCAATTGATGAAAACACTGGTATCATTATATGACGAATTGGACAGAGCGGAATTTGACGCGATCCCGTTTATAAACGCTGATGGGTATCATAATAAAACCATTGCTTATTCGATCTGGCATATTTTCCGCATAGAAGATATAGTGGCGCATATATTGATAAATGAAGATGAACAGGTTTTTTCTGCGGGAAATTATCAGGCTCGCATAAATTCTCCCATAATCACAACAGGAAATGAACTTGTTAAACAGCATATCGCGGACTTCTCAAGGCAGCTTGATCTGAAAGAGCTTTACTCGTATATTTTTGAAGTAAAGGAAAGTACCGAGAAAATGATCAAACAACTGTCTTTTAACGACTTAAAGCGGAGAATATCGAATGAACGAAAGGATTATTTGAAATCGCTTGATGTCGTAAGTACGGATGAAAATGCGGTTTGGCTGATCGGCTACTGGTGCGGTAAGGACATCAGCGGACTGATCCGGATGCCGTTTTCAAGACATTGGATAATGCACACAGAAGCGTGTTTGCGTATAAAAAATAAAATACATCCGTAAGATCTGCAATTTGATCGGATAGTATCGAAAAAATTTTGAATGATTATCACACTTGTCAAACAGCATTGTAATGCGATCCTATTCAACTTAAAACGTATTGAGCTTTTGTTTTTTGAAAAAAATTTTAAAAACCCCTTGACAAAGCAAAAAAACGTGTTATAATATACAAGTCGCCGTGTGAACGCAAGCGTTCACACTATGATAGCACAACAACATGACGTTGTGAAGCCGTCACCAAAGCGCGGCACGGATGCCGCGCAAGCAAGTGACAGCGGGAGCAATGCCGGTGCAGCTCAGTTGGCAGATCAGCTGATTTGTGATTGCACACAAGATCGCCGGTCTCAACTGCGCTATTGGGTGATAGTTACAGTTTTAAAAAGAAGTCAAACAATAGACGGGTGCAGATATTATATGAAACTTGAAGAATTTGTAAAACTTATTGCAGAATCAGGGAGAAAAAATGAAACTGTGTTAAAAAACGATTATGCCGATCTTGTAAGAGATCAGGTCTCATCGGATTGCATGGAGAAGCTGCTTAGTACAAGAAAGAACGTGATCTTTTTAGAAACGAAAGAATCACCGGAAGATGATATCCCCGTAGGCACAAGCAAAATCGGGGGGTATCCCGACCTTCCGCCGTCGATCTCCGTTCCGGAATTCGGCGGATATACACAGATATCGGACGGCGAAAGAACCCACCATGACAGATGCTCGATGCGGCTTGCCGCTCAGATAAACCTTGCGGAATTTACCGCTTATGATACGGATAAAAAGCTCCCCGAAAAAGGTATGTTATATTTCTTCTGGAGCGGCGAAGACGACTATATTGACTATCTGCGCGAAAGCGGGGATCTTATTTTTGACGGCGGTGATACGGCGATACACAAGGTCATCTATTATGACGGAGATCTTTCCCTGTTAAAGAGAACCAAGCCCGAGCTTCCGTACAGCGAAGTCTCGGAGCCCTTTGACGTATGCAGGATCATTCCGAAGTTTAACACATATATGTATGACAACTATAATGATTCGTTGTGGAGTATTTTTTACAAAGAATTTCGGTCCGAAGAAACCGCTTCAAAGCTCGCGCACGCATACTATCCATGGGACGAATGCAATAAGGACAGGGTGTTGGGATATTTTAACGGCAGCATGAATGTTACTCCGGGCAAAAATCTTTTGTTTCAGTATGGGTACCATTCCGGGAGCATTTGGGATATTTATTGGTTTATCGAGGACGAAGATCTTGCCGAGCGGAAATTTGAAAATTCCTATATGCGTTTTGATGTGGACTAGCCGCAATGTCTCCGCGCAAGTCACTATATTAAGGCAACACCGCGCAAAGACCGCGCTTCGCGCTTTGCCGTCCGCTTACTTGCACGCATTATGCGCTTTGCGCAAAACGCTTTTCCGTCATTTTTGCCCAAAATCTCCTCATAGGCGCCAGCCTTATTCGTCGATTTTGTG
>JAIEDJ010000056.1 GCA_029068025.1 Oscillospiraceae bacterium
AAGTAACCGAGACCCTTCATTCCGACCTCGTTTACCGCGAAATCCTCCATATTCTTGAAGAAAGTCTTGGACTGCGAAGCCATCTTGGGAACGCGTATGCCACGTACCACCTTATTGGCAAACGGCTTGAAATCGCTGTCCACAAACAGATCGGACAGCTCCTTGATGATCAGCGGATTGCGCAGATCGGGCTTATCCGAACCATAGGTCAGCATTGCCTCCTCGTAAGGGATACGGCGAAACGGCGCTGAGCTTACCTTCTTGTCGGAGAACTTCGCGAACGCTGCCGACAATACTTCCTCGGCTACCGCGAAAACATCCTCCTGGGTAGCAAAGCTCATCTCAAAGTCAAGCTGATAGAACTCGCCGGGAGAGCGGTCGGCTCTAGCGTCCTCGTCACGGAAGCAGGGAGCGATCTGGAAATACTTGTCAAAGCCCGACACCATATAGATCTGCTTGAATATCTGCGGAGCCTGCGGCAAAGCATAAAACTTGCCGTGGTGCTTACGGCTCGGTATCAGATAGTCACGCGCGCCCTCGGGAGAAGATGTCGACAGGATTGGAGTCTGAAGCTCCAGAAATCCCATCTCGGTCATCTTGTTTCTCAAGAACGAGATGACCTGCGAACGGAATACGATATTATCGTGCATTTTCTTGTTGCGGAGATCAAGATAACGATACTTCAAGCGCAGATCCTCTTTGATCTTCTTGGACTCGTCAACCTCAAACGGAAGCTGTTCGCTCACCTTTCCGAGAATGCGAACCTCCTCCGCCTCTATCTCAACAGTACCGGTCTCGATCTTATCATTGAACGTGCTCTCATCGCGCTTCAAAACTGTTCCCGTGATAGACACGGCGCACTCCTTGTGGATATTCTCCAGCAGCGCCTCGTTGTGGAACACGATCTGCACTTCTCCGTAGTGATCGCGCAGGTCGACGAACATAATTCCGCCGTGATCACGGATATTCTCCACCCAGCCCGCCGCGCGGACCTTTTTTCCAATGTCCTTTTCGCCAACAGCGTTACAGTACTGCGTGCGGTATTCATTCTCCAAAAACATAATACTCAACCCTTTCAGTAAACAGTATTGTCAATATTATCTGAAACAATACTACCGCCTATATCATACTAATCCCACTTTAGATTATTGAAACAAGTGCGCCCATTTCCGCGCAGTTACCTATATCTTTATAGAAAACTCTGAGTGGGATAAGTATCGGCGGCATACAACATAGTTTATTATAACACTTTTTCCGTGATTTGTCAATAACACAAGACAATATTTTGTTTTTTTTAAGGATATTTTCGCCAAAATTGCAAATGTATTTAAAAAATCACTTGACAAGAACTCACTTTTACACTATAATAAATAATGTATGTGGCAGAAACGAGGTAATTATTATGGAAAAAATAAAGAAAAAAAGCAGTAAACTGAATTTGATAATCTGTGCCATTGCTTTTATAGTAATGATAGTTTATCTGCTGTTTATAGATAAGCCGGAAAATATTTTAAACGCCCTGCGGAAGATCAATCCGCTCATGCTCGCAGCCGCTGCTGTGCTGATGGGAGGTTATTGGCTTTGCGAAGCCATTACTGTTCATCTTATCATTAAACCGCTTCACCCCTCCGCAAAATTTCGGTTCTCATGGACCGACACAATTATCGGCCAATACTTCAACTGCATAACGCCCTGCTCCTCCGGAGGCCAGCCCATGCAGGCATACTACTTTGTACAGTTCGGAGTGCCGCTCGGCGTGGGACTTACGGCGCTGCTTTCAAGATTTATCGTCTATCAGCTTGTGCTGACCCTGACATCGGCGTTTACTCTTATTGTGGGCTTCAATCAATTCGGAGACGATCTTTCAAGCAAGGGACTGATGCCGTTTGTATTTATCGGATTCGCCATCAACTCTGCCGTTATGATCTTTTTGATAGGGATAGCGTTCTGGAAAAAGGGAACCGAAAAGGTCATCAACTTGTTCATTACGCTTATGGCGAAGCTCAGGATTACCAAACACCCTTTAAAGCGCAGAGTATACTTTATCCGCGAAATAAACAAATTTCACAAAAACTTTATGTTTTTAAAGAAAAACATCTCTATTATCTTCAAGGCGTGTCTGTTCACTCTCCTCCAAACAATAATGTCGCTGAGCATATCATATGTGCTGTATCTGGGATTTGACCTGCATACCTCAAACTATCTGCAGGTGATCTCCTACCAGGCTTACACGAATATGATCTCTTCGTTCGTTCCGCTGCCCGGAGCAATGGGCGCGGCGGAGCTTGGCTTCTCGGGATTTTTCAAGGATATTTTCGGTTCGTACACCGGAGTAGCCACAATGCTGTGGAGAATAGTTACGTTCTATCTGCCGATAATAGTCGGTATCGCTCATATGCTGTCGCTTAAGAGCAAAGGCTACAAGGAACCGGATGCCGAGGATCTGGAAAAGCTCAACGAATCCGACAACATAGAATAAAAGGAGTTTTTATGTCTGATTTTAAACATGAGATCGAACGCCGCAGGACGTTCGCCATAATCTCTCACCCCGACGCGGGTAAAACAACGCTCACCGAAAAGTTCCTGCTGTACGGAGGAGCTATCTCACTCGCGGGCGCGGTCAAGGGCAAAAAGAACGCCCGTCATGCCGTATCCGACTGGATGGAGATCGAAAAACAGCGCGGTATCTCGGTAACGTCATCAGTAATGCAGTTCAATTACAACGGCTACTGCATAAACATACTCGACACGCCCGGACACCAGGACTTCTCGGAGGACACCTACCGCACGCTTATGGCGGCGGACTCAGCCGTCATGGTCATCGACGCGGCAAAGGGCGTTGAGAATCAGACGCGAAAGCTCTTCAAGGTCTGCGTTATGCGCA
>JAIEDJ010000057.1 GCA_029068025.1 Oscillospiraceae bacterium
ATATTAAATTTTAAAACAAACGAAAAAAGACGTATGAATAATAGTATTTCCCAACCAAAGGCGGCTCGCCTTTGCTCCGATTCCCTTTATAAAGCCGTTTACCGTGATCCGCAACCGTCGGTTGACAAATTGAAAGGCGCTGGTTGGTGGAAAGTAACCCCGAAAAATGTTAAGATCATATCATCGGGCAGGACAGAGCAAAGTCCGCACGAAATAAGTATTATGAGGTGAGCAAAATGATTTTTGCGGATAAGCTGATCAGATTGAGAAAAAAGAGCGGAATGTCACAAGAGGAGTTCGCGGAAAAGATGAACGTCTCCAGACAGGCGGTATCGAAGTGGGAGAGCGCGCAAAGCGTTCCCGATCTTGAGCGCATACTTAAGATCGCCGATATGTTCGGCGTAACCACCGACTATCTTCTTAAGGACGATATCGAGGACGAGGAATTCACAGCCGTTGACTATTCCGAAAAGACAAAAAAGGTAACGCTCGAACAGGCTAACGAATACCTTGCGCTGCGGAAAAGACTTGCCCCGCGAATAGCGTTGGGTGTGTTTATGTGTATCGTTTCGGTGATCCCGCTTCTGCTGCTTGGCGGCGCGGCGGAGTCCGGCAAGCTCCCGATCTCCGAGGATCTTGCGGGAAGTATCGGATTGATCGTGATCCTGATCGTTGTTGCGGGCGCTGTCGGTATCTTTATACACTCGGGTTTTCAAAACGCGCCCTATGAGTTTCTGGATAATGAACCTTTTGAAACGGAATACGGCGTTTCGGGAATGGTTCGGGAACAGCAGAAGTCCTATCGCGGCACATATATGAAGTCAAACGTCATAGGAACCTGTCTGTGCATATTGTCGGCAGTTCCGTTATTCGCGGGGATAGCATCAGAAAATGATTTCCTGCTTGTGATCCTTCTGAACGTGCTTATTTTCATTGTAGCCATAGCTGTATTCTTTTTTGTGACAGCCGGCGTTCGCTGGGCAAGCATGCAGAGACTTCTCAAGGAAGGCGACTACAGCGATGAAGAAAAGAACCGTAGCCGCGTAAACGGAACCATCGCCGCCATCTACTGGCCTGTCGTTGTGGCGATATATCTGGCGTGGCTGTTCCTTGAAAGGAATCCGAAAAACGGAGATTCACGCTCGTGGGTAGTGTTCCCCGTCGCGGGAGTGCTGTTTGCCGCCGTGCTCGGCATCGTTCATCTGATCCAAAAGAGAAAGGATTGATCTTATTTCAAAGCAAAGACGTGCCGCCAAAAAAGCGGCACGTCTCAGCTTTATTCATCAAAAGCAATTAATCTGACGTATTTGATTCTCGACGATGTTTTATTTGTGCAGACATACACTATATCGGGATTCTCCGAACATCCGTAAATTTCATCGCCGATACTCAGCGCCTGCCCGTATCCGTCAGCATATCTGCTGTCACGATCGTTGGTCGTAACCTCCCCGATCCGCGAATATCCGCTCGGCAAATTTTCAAGAAGTCTGAAACTACCGACACTCCAGTCCTCAACAAAGGTTTTGTCGTTGATCCGCACTCTGTAAAACGTTGAATCGACAAACAGCTCATACGTATACCTGCCGCCCATAAAAAGCGCGGTATAAACGTACAGATCCTCGGGATGATCCGGATCCTGATAGATCTTCTCTCCGACCTTAGGACCCTCGCCGTATCCGTTGACCTTTTTGTTATTCCGATCATTAGTCGTTATTTCTCCTACCTGAATATAGCCCTCCGGCAGCTCGGAGATCTCATTCGGAAACTCTCCGTAACAGTTATACTCATAATAACGGTACACTCTGTCGTTAAAATATACGTGCGGAAACACACCGGCAGGAGGATAATCATCCTCCGAGGTAAAATTACTTGCCGAGGTATTATTGCTTTCCGAAATATTGCCGCTTTGCAATGTGCTGCTGCCTTGTGAGGCGTTACTGTTTTGTGAAGTGTTGCTGCCTTGTGAAGTATAGCTGCTTTGCGGGATCTTTTTTTCAAACATCACCGCCGATGCTGCCGTGATGATCACCGCCAGGCAAGCCGCCGCCGAAATAAATATTCCCTTATGCGTTATTCGCTTTTTTTGCCGCTTCACATCAGCAAACTCCGCAATATGTCTGTCGCTTATGCCGCCAATAACGTTCATCAGATTCATAAGTTAGCACCTCCGCTTTAATTCCATCTGCGCCATTCATCGTCTGTAAGCCTGAGATAGTGGTACTCACCATTGTTTACAAACGACTTGGTATATACGTATGCCTCGCTCGGATCAGCGGGATCCTGATAGACCTTTTCTCCGATCTTGAACCAGACAGCGCTTCCCTCCTTTTGAATGTCTCCGGGCATTCTCTCACTCATAACTTGCCCGATCACCTGATATTCATCGGACAGACTGTCCACATAACTCACCCCGTTCCGGGCCAAAGAATATTCCTTCCCCCCGATCATCACTCTCGGCGATGGTATCCCGTAAACCGGAGTATGAGCGGCAATGTAATTGTGTATCAGACATACCGCCGCAAACGCGGCAGCAGCCATCAGCACAAGACCCCCGAAAGCAATACCGATCTTGACCGATAACGGAACATTTCTTTTTCCCGATCCAACGCTGCTTTTTCTGCTCATTAAATTCATACGCTCACACCCCTGCTTTCCAAAAACTTTTTCAGCTTGCCGCGGATCCTCGTCAAGCGTGTTCTCACCGACCCTTCGCTCATACCCGCCGCCAACGCGATATCCCCGAACGTATCCATATAGTAGTAACGTCTTACAAAGATCATTCGGTTCTTTTTGTCAAGAGTATCCAGAAACTCGTCGATAAGCTCCGAAAGCTCCTTCTCGGCGTACAGGGATTCAACCGTTTCATTCAACCGAATACATTCCTGCAGCTCGTCAAAGCAAACGTCATAAACGCCGCCGCGCTTCCTAAAAGAATCACGCTTGTATCTGTTGATAGAAATGTTTCTGGCTATCCTGCACACGAAGGCAGTCAGGGAATTCGGCCTCTGCGGCGGTATCGCGTTCCACACGCCGAGATATGTATCATTGACACATTCTTCCGCGTCCTGACGGTTATGCAGCACGTTTTCCGCGATCTTGAGTACTATTCCGCCGTACTTGGACGACAATTCCGATATAGCCTTTTCCGAGCGCTCAAAGAAAAGCTCTATTATTTCGGTATCGTTCAATATCACCGCCTCCCTTCACTTATTATAGTCACAAAAAAACAGCGGCTTGTTACATACTTACCGAAAAAAATCAAAAAAATCACGCTGTTCAGCCGAACAGCGTGCCGGACTTTTTCTACAGTCCTTTATTCCTGTTTTTCTAATTCGACAAAAACATCCCTTCGGAAAGGGGGTATGAATACCAGACAGCGCACCTTCATTTTTTCGCAGTTGTCTATGACAAACTTCGTGCCGCGGGAAGCTCCGTCCCAGAACGCAAGAACTATATCCGCGTTTTGAATAATGGTGATATTGCGTTTCAGCGGCGCATTCCGTCCGTATTTGTCATACTCGGGCAGGTACTCCGTCAGTTTGATACCGTGCGCGAGCGCGTACTCACGCGCGCAGGTGTCTATCCCATGCGCGCCGCCGGATATGATCTCATTGGTGTCCTCGGGGAGATATTTCCCCAAGTCGTTTACTGTCAGACCTCTTGAACCTATTACCGCTACTTTCATTTGACACTCCTTTCATTACATTAAAATTACATCATTCTATCATTATTATAGCATTTTATATTATATAAATCAACACTTTTTTGATATAATATAAAAATAAAAATAATGTTATGGATGTGATATAATGGATGATAATTTATTTAGGTACACAATACGAATAGATAAAAGTCTTTATTTGAAATTCCGTTATATTGCAGAGTATTCCGGGCGCTCGGTTAATAAAGAGATAGAGCAAATGATCAAAAGACGGATTGAGAAATTTGAAAAAGATCATGAGGAAATAATACTCGGTGAAGATGACAAATAAAAAAAGCGGTGTTGAGCTTTCGCTCAACACCGTTTATTTAGAAAATATCATTTAAATAACATCACAGAGGTACAAAATGAAAGATAAACTATTACGATATACATTGCGCATAGATCGTCATCTTTTTGCTAAGTTTCGTTATGTAGCGGAGTATAACGGACGTTCGGCTAACAAAGAAATAGAACAGATGATGAAACGCCGTGTCGAAAAATTTGAAAAAGAACACGAGGAAATAATACTCGGTGAAGATGACAAATAAAAAAAAGCGGTGTTGAGCTTTCGCTCAACACCGCTTTTTAATACTTCAAATTCTCTCAACGATCTTGTCGCCCATTTCCGAGCAGGAAACAAGCTTCATTCCGTCACTCATAATGTCTCCGGTGCGGAAGCCGTCCTCAAGCGTCTTGTTTACGGCAGCCTCGACCGCGTCCGCTTCCTTGGCCATTTTGAATGAGTAACGAATCATCATCGCCGCAGAGAGTATCGTTGCGATAGGATTTTCCTTGTTCTGACCCGCGATATCGGGCGCTGAACCTCCGCTCGGCTCGTACAGACCGAAGCTCGTTTCGTTCATGCT
>JAIEDJ010000058.1 GCA_029068025.1 Oscillospiraceae bacterium
GCACACTCCACTCCGCGCAAGCGCTCCGTTCCGTTTAGCAGCCAATTGAGAACCGGTCGAAAAAATTTTTTTGTTGTTTGGGAAATTTTTTCGACACTTTTTGAAATTCACTGCCCTATCGTTCGTTGCTCTTGGCGCAAGCGTCCTTGCTGCGTAATTTAAACGTTGACCTTGGCTAAGAAGCCGCCTTTACAGCGTTGATCTTTGCGTAAGACCCTTTGCTGCAACATTTTAGAGTTGATCTTGGCAAAACGCGCCCTTGCCGCGCGTTTATTGCACGGATCTTGTCCAACAACTGTCAATTATCAAGCGTCGGAATAGTGAGCACGTCCCCGACAAAGATCAGACATCTCGGACTTCGCCCCGCGAGTACGGACTTGTTAGCCTCATAGATCTTCTCATATAAATTCCCGTTTCCGTAGAATTTCTGTGCGATAAGCCACATACAGTCGCCCTTGACGACACGATATGTCTTGTTCTGCCCGACAGGCGCAGGCGAAGACTCCGACGAGCGCGGCTGCACCGGAGTCGATACCGTTGAAGATCCGCTTCCGGAATCAATGGTGCAAACCTTTGTGCCATAGTCGCGGTATTGCCTGAGCCGCACCGAAACGCGCACATCAAAGCCGTCGTTAGCGTTGTCCTCGATCTGATAATCCTCCAACGAGACCTTGATATTCGTGTTGTACAGCCGCTTTCCGTCGGGAAATTGCCGCACGATGATAAATTGAAACGGCTTCTTTTCCAGCTTGAGCTTCTCGATCTGCTCAAGAAAGAACCCCGCACGCTCAAAGCCCGACTTATACACCGCAAACGGATACCGCGAGTTCGGCAGCAGCAGCGAAAAAGATATCTCAGACAGCCCGGCGTCCTTGAGAATATTGATCTCCCCGCCGTTCATCAGCACCATAGTCTTGTTTTTGTTCGAGACCTTGAGCTGTATCTTCTCGGGCGCTACAGGACACAGCATATTCCCCAGATACACATTATACATCAGCTATGCACCCCCTCTGCCGCGTTCTCCAGCGCTGTCTTAACGCCGCTCGCGAGATAGTCCACGATTCCGTCAAGATCCGCCGTTCCGCTCAGATTGTTGGTAACGCCGCCCATCGAAACATTCACTTCAGCCGTAGTAAAACGGTTGATAACGTCCCTCGCCGCGATATCCCGCAAAAACTTCAGATCCTCGCCCGAGATCTCCGAAGCTGCGGCAGCCTTTCCCGTGTTTTCGCTTATTCCCGAAACGTCCGCCGAGATCTTATTGATATCGGTATTGCTGATCCGTGTGTTGGAGTAGCCGCCGGCAAACCTCATCAGAAAATCGCCTATCGCATACCCTGCGGCAAACGCTTCGTCATATGGAATATAGTTCCCGGCCGCCGCGCCGCCTGTAACGCTTCCCGCAATAAATATATCGTTCCACTCCGGCGGCAGCGATCCCGGAACGAAGGGATAAGCGCCTTTTTTGGGCTGATACATCGTCAAATACGGCAGCTTTTCAATAATCGGTGTAATATTCCCCGAAATGCCGTTTGCAAGGTTTATGGGATCACCGCCGACAAGCGAACCGCCCACAGTGCCAAAACCATTATTAAATAAATTTCCGCCGAATACCGATCCGAAATTTTCCCGTACCGCTCCGATGACGGAAAACGCCGAGTTCCCGAACCATAATATCCGTGCCGCCGCCCTGCTCACTGGATCGTCCCACATCTGCCCGAAATCAGCCGCAAGCACTGCCGCCGAGCTTCCGATCACGGTCATGGTCTCCGCACAAAGATCACGCAGCCAAATCACAGAATTCCCGACCGCCGCCAGAGTAACGGCGATCATTCCTCCGAGAACGCCGCCGAATGAAATCGTGATCTCATACACTCCGTTCGTATTGTCCGCAAGCGCCCCCACAGCGGCGCGAACCGCCTCGATCTCCGCGTAATACTGCCGAACGATTGCGATACCCCCGGCGATATCAAAAGAGATGTTTTCCGCGCTGCCCCCCTTGTCAGTTACTTCATGATGCGCCAAAAAATTATCTCCTCTGCCGCCGTCAATATTCGCTCCGAAAAAACCGCCGAGCGCCGCGCTTTCCATTATTGCGGAAAATTGCTCCGCACTCGACACAAGCCCGTAGTACGCCTCGGCGGCACGCTCCGCCGCTTCCGCGCCGCGCAAAAGACTATCCGCGTTCGCGGTACTCAGAAAACCTTCCGCCGCGTTATAGACCGCCGCCAAAACCTCACCCGCCCTTCGCCTTGTCTGCGGCAGCCCTCTCGTCCTCGATACGCTGCCGTATAGACGCTATGACAAACGCCTTTTCGGCGTCGTCCAAAGCCGCAAATTCTCCCGGCAGCAAATGCAGACGCTGCAGCGCGAAATGCGCGTAACAGCTCTGCGCATCGCCGCCGGAGATCATTTTTTTGCCTCGTCCACCTTATCCTCAAACGTGCTGTCAAACCCGTTGAACCTCTGAACAAAAGCCGCGAATTCCTGATACTCCGCCGGATTATCCAGCATCTCCAAAACAAGCGCCTCGGGAGTCATCACCCCATAGCTGTCCTGAAGCTCCTTATCATACAAATTCGGTTCGACGACGGAAGCCGCCAGCAGCTTCGCCATATATCTGCGAACGTCCAGCTTTGGACGAACCGCCCACGGCTTGCCCTCCACCGGAACTTCCGTCATACACTCATCGCGGATCTGCTCGTTCTCCTTAGTGGAGATCGGTCTGATCGTCCACATCAGCGGCCTGCCGTCCTCGTCGACCAGCGACCGTGAAGCCGCATAACAAGTATTCTCACGGCGAACCTTATTCTTTTTCAAAAATCGTTCAAACTGTGACATCTTAACTCCTTATTTAAAAGAATTTCAAAATACACGTCACCACGGCACGCTCCGCGCTTCGCGCTGCGCTTAGCCGTGCTGACGGTACCGGACGAAATTAAAATTTCGCCCTTTTTGAAATTCCTGCACCTTTATAACGTTGCTCTTGCCTGTTGATTTTAAAAAATTTCAAAATTCTCAATTGGCGGCACACTACACTCCGCGCAAGCGCTCCGTTTCGTTTAGCCGTCAATTGAGAACCGGTCGAAAAAAATTTTTGTTATTTGTTAAATTTTTTTCGACACTTTTTGAAATTCCTGCACCATTATAACGTTGTTCTTAGCGCAAAAGCCTTAGCTGCGTGTTGATCACGCCGACTTAGCCGAAACCCCTTCCGCCAAGAGACAATCTAAACCAACCGCCGAAGGCGGCACCTTAACCAGCTGCTAACAACTATTCTCTATCAACTATCACAGCATACCGTCAAGCAGCTCAAAGCGCTCGGGCATTGTGAAGTCCTCAAATGTTCCGTTGATCTCCTCGTCGAGATAATCGCCCTTCGCGTCGAACTTCGACAAAATACCCCCGTCAATATTGCAGCCCGTATACACGATAGTCTGCCGCCCGGCGGCACTTGTGGGATCCTCGTTAGTCACCTGAATATCAAAATAAATATCCTCGCCCGAGTTTTTATACCTCAGCAGCAGATCACGGAAGATCGACTGATTATAATGACACTTCGCCTTGAATTTTCCGCTCCAGCCTGTCGCCTTGTTGCCCTCCGCTGTGCGCCCGAGGATAGGCACCTTCGTCTTCTTGCGCTCAAAGCTCGCCTCGAAATTGATCATCTGCATAAAATTGTAGCGGTTTCCGTCCACCGTGACGAAGCATTCCGCCAGCTTAGCGGAGATCGAATCCTTGGCGTTCATCGTAATATTAGCCATACAAACTCCTTCCCCTTAATTGATCGTGACAGTCATGTACAGCTTTGCCATAGCGTTGACCACCGTCACATAGTCCGTGACCACCACCGACTTCTTGCTGTCGCCCTGCTCGACCGAAACGTCGTCCTCCGAGAAGTCCTCGATAGCGCGGATATCCATAAGCTGCTTGTGGTGCTTGACGATATCCGACCAGAGCGAGATCCTTCCCGCCTTGTCGTTGGGAACGTTCCCCAGATACTTTGTGCTGAAAAGCACAGCGATGTCGTTTCCGATCTGATCAATAACGCGTATCGTCTGATTGTCCTTGAACAGCTCCCCCTTGGTATCCGAGACAGTCACCAGCGAGTTTATATCCTGGAGAACGCGCACCTCGCTCCCCACTCTGTGAAGAGTGAATTCCCCCGCGAGGATAGCCTTCTCAAGCTCGCTCTGCTTATAGTCCACATTCGGCGAATACTCCCCGTCATAACGCTTGTTGAGCGCGGACCTGTTGACCGCGGTGCCCGCTGCCACGCCTGTTGCCCACGCCACAAGCGCCGCCTTGTTTTCGCTGTCGGAAACAGTGTTTTTCACGTTGATAACGCCCTCATAATCCGCCGCAAAATCGTGAACGACACACTGAAACTTCTTTCCCACGTCGTCGCGCATTCTCTTGCAGAAGCTCACATAAAGCCGCTTCACAGCGTCGTCATCGGAAACGCACCCCAGCGCGTTAAAGCTGTAGTTTTCCAGCTTATCGAGGAATCTCTGATGCGAATCCTCGCCGATACCGCCGTCCGTACCGCCGGAAAACGGCACAGAACCCGCCGCCAGCGTGCCGCTCTTCACAAATTCCACGAGATCATTATCAACAAGCTCCTCTGCCGAGCCTACCGTCTGAACGTCCGCCACGGACGCGCCCATCAGCGTTGATACCTCAAACTTTCCGGGATCCGCCGCATTCGCCTTCACCGAGATACGCAGCTCGTTTCCCCTTGTCCCCGCGCACTTTGCCACACCGAGCGAGCACGAAGCCTTCGCGCCCTCCGCGTCGTCCAGACGATACGCCAGAACGGTTGTCGCGTTAAGGAACACCTCGCGCAGATCGCGCAGCTTATCGTCCGTATAAGCGCACCCGAAAATTTTCATCGAATCCTTCTGGAGATCCTCAGCCGAGATCTCCAATATCTTCCCGGACTCTCCCCAGCCGACCGCGAATCCGATAGCCGCCACACCCCTGCCTGAGAGAGAAGCGGAAGCGTTCGCCGCCGACACGAAATTGATATAAGCGCCGGGAAGCACCTTATTCTGAACCGTAAAGGTTCCGCCGCCCAAACCCATAATCTACCTCCTTATTTTAAATAATTTCAAAATTCGTGATTTTAAAGAATTTCAAAATTCTCAATTGACTGCACACTCCACTCCGCGCAAGCGCTCCGTTCCGTTTAGCAGCCAATTGAG
>JAIEDJ010000059.1 GCA_029068025.1 Oscillospiraceae bacterium
CTCGAAATTTTTATTCTTGAATTCCAAAAGCCAAGCGGTACACTCGGTCTTCCCTTTTTCCGTGGCGAACGCTATCATCTCATCGCGCTTTTTTGGCTGTTTCAGCCAGCCGAGTTCTGCGGCAGCGGCAAGCTCGTCCATGCTGTCATGCAGTATCATGGACTTCATCAGATTTCCTTTATTGACTTTGGACAGATCAAAGCTCTCGATCAACAATTTGTGAAATCCCGGGATATTCTGCCGCTTTTCAAGCCCGGCTGTCCGCAGCCACTCGGTATAGTGGAGCTTACGCCCGCCGAGCTCCGAAACGATCGCCGATATACACGGTATAAAATCTTCATCGGACAGCTTTTGCATCATAAAACAATAGTCAAACCATTTGCCTTTGCTGAGATCGTCCCAGCCGCCCTCCGTAACTATCCTTGTCCAAAGTTCGGGGATCCTCGCGCCCTTTTCCCTGAGCCGATCCGCTATCACGCGTTCGTTTGAAAAAAACGCGAGAAACATCAGATCGTCCATGTCGAAGCCCGTCTTTTTGGCGTTCTCACAGAGATAGTCCAACACAGTGAGCCGCTCCTCAAGCGGAAGTATCTTGCGGTTGTACTGATCCCCCATGATAGAAAAGTAATTGAGCACACGGCTCCCCAAAGATCCGAGCAGCGCCACCGCGAAGTTCATGCCCTCTTCAAGCTCCGAAACTCTGTTTTTATTGTCCCACAGCAGCCTTATCTTTCCAAGATCGTATCGGAACTCCGCGCCGCCCCCGACCAGAACCTTGACCATCTCAAGCCCCCGGTAACGGCACGCCAGCCCGAGCGGCCTCGCGGTAAGATCGACCTCGCCGAGCGACTTGAAAAACTCCGCGGCCTCGCCCGGGGTTTGCGTCATAACCGCGTGAGCAAGCTCATCGGGCTTCTGCCATCTCTTTATTTTCTCATCAGCACGAGACATTACCGATCCTCCTTATACTTAAAAGGAATTTTATTTTCAACGCAGAATTGCTCCGCATACGAATCCTTGTACAGCGTCACCGTCATATTATAACAGTTGAAAAAAGCGCTTTCAAATCTGCCGCCTGCGATCTTAATGACCGATCTCGGTAATTCGAGCTCTTCCAGATTGCCGCAGTTATAAAAAACGGCGGTTTCGATCTCCTCAACGCCCTCGCATATCGTGACGGTTTTGAGATCCTTGCAGGCATAAAAAGCCACGCCGCATATTTTTTTAACATTACCGCCGATCGTTATTTCCTTGATCCCGGTAATATCGAGCATTCCTTTGGGTATCTCGGTTATCTTCGGAGGAATATCAAAACGCGCGAGCGACTTGCATTTGAAAAACGCGAACTCCCCGATCCCGGTTATCGTATCCGGCAGCCTGACCTCCGTAATAGCTTCGCGAAGCCTGCGCTGCTCGGCTCTTATCCGTTTCGCGTCCGGAGAAAAAGCGTATTCCCCGATCGCTGTGACGGTATATCCGGCGAGCGTTCCCGGAACCGTGATCTCGGTTTTGTTTCCCTTATAACCCGTGATCATAAGCGTTCCGTCTTCGAGAGTTTCCCAGTTCCAGAGCTTTTTGAGTTCCGTCACGGAATTCGGATCAGCGTTTAATTCACGCTGTGCCTTTTTCTCGGCACGTTCGCGTTCGACAGCGAGATCAGCGGTCTTGTTTTTGTATTCGAGCAGGTAAGCGGTACACTCGGTCTTGCCGTTTTCGGTCGAAAACGCGATCAATTCGTCGCGCTTTTTGGGCTGTCTGAACCAGCCGAGTTCGGCGGTGATCTCAAGGCACGGGATATTTTCCGAAAGAATAAATCGCTCCAAAAGAGCGCCCTTTTTGATCCTTGAAACATCGAAATTATCGAGAAAAAATTTAAACAATTCCGGGTTTGAGAACCGCTTCTCAATGCCGCACTGCATACTGCTTGTTAAATGCAAAAGTCCGCCGCCGACCTCGTTTCTCAATAAAGAAATTATCCGCATAAGCTCCGTGTCGCTGTCGGGGATCCGGATCAGAGCGCCGCCTTTTTCAAGCAGCATTTTCCGCTTGTTTTCGGAAAGCGTAATGCCGTTTTGTTTAAGCACGGAGATCATTTTCCTATCGTCCGTGACGATCATGTAATACAACAGGTCATCCGGCTCAAAGCCGATCTTTTCGGCGTTATTGCAGAGATAGTCCAATATTTCGGCACGCTCCCCGTCGGACACCGGCGTCAATTTTCCGCCGTCCCGATCCCTGACCTTATCGACAAAATCCGCCACGGTATATTCACAGCCAAGCCCTATGCTTTTTATCAGAAAATTCTGAAATTCGGGATAGTATCCGTGAAAATATTCAATAAAGAAATGCTGATAGCTCCCCCTGAACTTAAGCTCGTCATACTTAAACGTCGCCCCGCCATCAACAAGAACTTTTACCATTTCCAGACCGCGAAAACGGCACGCCAGCCCCAGCGCACGCGCGGTGAACCGGACCTCGCCCAGCTCCTTGTACAAAAGCGCGGTCTCTTCCGGTGTGTCATTTATCACGTAATCCTCAAGCGCGAATATTTTCCCGCGCTCTTCTTTTATATAACTGCTCATATTACAATTTGCAATTCGCGAACCGGGCTTCGCTGCGCTCAGCCCTATCAGAGCCGCATGTCACGCCGCACTTCGTGCGTCATGATGTGCGGCTCATTTCGCGAATTGCCTTCTCCTCTTTTAGTCTGTTGTCCTACCCATATACGTCCACGGGATATTGATCCTCTTACCGTACTGCTCCGCATAGCTTTTCGGATAAACAACGGCGGTGACGTTCGGAGATTGATCGAATATTGTCATAACCGTATTCTCCGTGACATTTTTTGCTTTTGCGAGAGAATTAGGCAGCTCGACGCGCTCAAGATTCGGACATTCGGCAAACGCGCGGGAACCGATCTCGGTCACGCCCTCGGGGATAACGAGCGTTTTCAGCGACTTGCAGTTTACAAAAGCATGCTCTCCGATCTTTTCGACAGTATCGGGAATTTTAACACTTTCAAGCATTTCACAGTTCGCAAAAGTATATTTGTCGAGCTTTGCCACACCATACGGAATTTCCGCCGCTGTAATGCTTTTGCAGCGGTTGAACGCATACTCTCCGATAGTCCGAACAGTCTCGGGGATCTCAATGGATCCGAGCTTTTCACAGCCTGCGAAAACCGACCCCGGCAGCTCCGTAACTGTCTCGTTATACACATCAC
>JAIEDJ010000060.1 GCA_029068025.1 Oscillospiraceae bacterium
CCGACCCCGGCAGCTCCGTAATGCCACTTGGAATATTGATCTCCGAAAGCCCCGAGCAGCCAATAAACGCGCCGAGTCCTATATTTGTTATCGAATCGGGCAAAGTGATTTGTCCGAGTTTTTTGCAGCCGCAGAAGGCTTTCTTTCCTATCCTGGTAATACCCTCCGGGATATTGATCTCCGAAAGCTCACCGCATCCCGAAAACGTGCTTTCCGCGAGCTCCGTTAAAGAATCAGACAGATGGACCCTTTGCAGCGACTCACAGCCGCAAAACGCAAAGCTTCCGATTTTCGTTACTCCGTCGGGGATGTCGATCTCATCGATCGCGGAAAATTCCTCGAAAATGTGATCTTCAAGCGAAGCAATGGTTTTTGGAATCGTGATCTTAGTGACGGACTTGCGTACCTCCGGCGGAGCAAACAGCTCGTTCACCACGCCGCCAAGCATCATATCGACCTTTAGACGTGTAACAATGCCGTCTCCGATCTTCTCGGGAATAATGATCTCCGTTGAATCGCCCTTGTAGCCCGAGATCGTGACCGTACCCTCGGCATTTTTTCCAAACCGCCAAAGCTGCCTCATAGCTGCCGATGAGCCCGGTGTGGCAGTCCGAGGCTTCTTAGCTTTATTCGGCGATCCGTTCAGCTTGCGCAGCTCCCGCGCCTCGGCTTTTTTACGTTCGGCGGCAAGATCGAAGCTTCGGTTCTTATGAGCGAGCAAATACGCCTTACATTCAACACGGCTGTGCTTATCGGAATATTCGATCAGCTCGTCGCATTTTACGGAACGCTTGATCCAGTCATGCTCCGCGCATAAAGCCAACATATCCACACGATTCTTGTCTATAATATCCTGCATAAATATCGCTTTGTTGAGCTTCTTTTGATCAAAGCACTCCATAAAACACTTGAACACATTCGTTTCAAACAAAAGATCATAAATACCCTTAAAATCGTATATCCCTTTTATCATAGCTTCTGTGCAATTCAACGGCTCTCCCGTTTCCCCGCGCAGTCTCGGTATTGCAAAAAGGAATTCCTCGGCGGTCATCTCGCCGAGATCGACCATGTAATTAAGCATAAAAGCCGATTCGGGAGTGTTTGCCATCAGAAAGCGACAGCCGTTCACAAGCGTGCTGCGCACACCTTCGAACAGGACTGCGCCCTGCTTTTTCAGCAGTTCGATCTGTTCCTTGTCACAGCTGAATATTGCCCGAAAAAGCGGATCAGCCTTTCCGAATTCGGTATCGAATGAATGATATGTCATATTTAAATTTGCAATTCGTGAAGGCAGAAACTATCCCAAGCCGGGCAAATCACGGAATTCTCACTCCGCTTCCATGCCGCTTTCGTGAATTGCCTCTCCTTTATTTATTAATTTATTGTTCTTCCCGTATATGTCCACGGAATATTATTTCGCTTGCAGTATCTCTCCGCGTAGCTTCCCGGATAGACTACCGCCACGGCGTTCGGCGAGTCGTCAAAGATCTTTATCGGATCTTCGCCCTTAGGATTGAAATTCACGATCTTCCTGACCGACTCCGGAAACTCCACCTGCTTCAGATTGCGGCAGTCTCCGAACGCACGTCCGCCTATTTCAAGAACGCCTTCGGGGATGATCACCTTTTCGAGCGATCTGCACTGCGCGAACGCGTGATCTCCGATCTTCCGCACCGTCCCGGGTATTTCCACCCCCGCGAGTTTATGACAGTTCATAAAAGCCTGCGCGGCTATGGCTTCAACGCCGTTCGGTATAACAATCTCCTCAAGCTCCAGGCAGCTTTCAAGCATATGATCAGATATCACCTTCAGCGCTTTTGGGATTTTGAATTCTTTCAGCTTTACGCACTTGGCGAACGCCGAAGTGCCGATCTCCTCCACACTGTCCGGTAGGTTGATCTCCTCAAGCGATTCGCAGTCCCACAGCGCGTTGATCCCGACCCTTTTAAGACTTTCGGGAACCTTCACAACACGAAGCCGTTCGCAGTGCTCGAACATATAATCCGCAATTTCCTCGATCCCCTCCGGGAATTCCAGTTCAATAAGGTTGCTGCAGCAAACAAACGCGCTTTTCCCGATCTTTTTTACAGCCTTCGGGATATTCACCGATTCGAGAGCGAGACAAACGCGGAAAGCGTCCTCGCCTATCTCAGTGATCGTCTCGGGGAGTGTTACCTTGGTGATCGTCTGACGGAAATCGGAGATCTCCCTTGTCGAAGCCCCTCTTCCGGACGGCGTAAACGCCGTTCCCAGAGCCGTAACAGTATCCTTGCCGATCCTTTCCGGAACCTTTATCTCGGTATCCGTGCCCTTATAATTGGTGATGAGCAGTCCGCCGTCCTCTTGCTTTTTCCAGTTCCAGAGCGCCTTCATCGCGGTCGCGGAATCGGGCGCGGCGTTCAGCTCGCGCTCCGCCTTCTTCTCAGCTTTGGCGCGTTCTGCTTTAAGATCCGCCGTGCGGTTTTTGAAATCAAGAAGCCACGCCGTGCTTTCGGTACGTCCGTTTTTCTGCGCGAATTCTATCAGCTCATCGCGCTTTTTGGGCTGCTTAAGCCAGCCGTTTTTTGCGGCATATTCCAATATATCGATCCGCTCCATATCTGCGGCGACTAACATAATATCGTTTTTTACGACCTTCGGTTTATCGAAAATTTCAAAATAATATTCAAGATTTTCACGCATGAACAGCTTATTCTTGCACGAATAATAAATTCCGTCCGTGCAGTGGAGTTTCCTGCCGTCCATGTGCTTCACTATCTGCGAGACCACGGGCTTGAACTCGCTCTCGGAGAGCTTTTCCAGCAGCGCCGTCCAGATGTACATATCCTTGCGCTCGCCCTTGTCGGCAAGCATGGTCTTCCGATACTCCGAGAACTCCGCGCCGCGCTTTTCAAGCTCCGAGACCATCGCCGCGTCCTTGAACATTATCGCGTAATACAGCAGCTCTCCGGGATCGAATTCCGCTTTTTCGCGGTTCTCGATAAGGTAATCAAGCACCTCAAGGCGCTTTTCAAGCGGCAGGATACCGACTTCCTCATAATTGCATGATATAGGCTTTTTAAACATTTCGGAGATATTAAAGTACGGTATATATTTATCGGGCTTTACGTCCAGAAGCAGTGTAGAAAGATCCTCGCCGTAGCTTCCGTAGGTCTGCACCATATAATTTGTAAGCTCCGCGTGGAAACTTGCGCCGCCTTCGACAAACGCCCTGACATGCTCAATGCCGCGGAACCGGCACGCGATACCGAGCGCCCTGGCGGAATACTCCGCCTTCCCGACCTCGGCGCAGACCTGCGCTATCTCCTCGGGAGTGTCATTCATCGCCGCGTACATCAACGCGTTGCTTTTCTTCTGTTCCTCGGTACCATTTGAATCATTAAAAACAAGCATAAAAATCTCCTTATTTGAAAGAATTTCAAAATTCTCAATTGGCGGCACGCTCCGCGCCTTTGGCGCTGCGCTTAGCCGTCAATTGAGAACCGGTCAAAATTTTTCTTGCGAAAAATTTTGACACTTTTTGAAATTCACCGAACAATCTACAGCTGATCTTGGCATTAGAGCCTTTGCGCGTGTTTATTGCGCCGCTCTTTGCTCAATTTTCCCTGTAAACAAACGGTATGTTATTTCGCTTGCAGTATTTTTCCGCGTAGCTTTTCGGAGTTACAACGGCTGTAACATTCGGGGAATTATCAAATATCGTTTTTGGTGTTTCGCCCTTGGCGGTGAGGTTCTTCGCCTTTTCAAGCGATGCGGGAAGCACGACTTTTTCAAGCGCCGTACACTCCGCAAACGCCACGTCGCCGACCTCGCGGACACCCTCGGGTATCACAAGCTCCTTTAACGCCGCACACCCGTTAAACGCGTATTTGCCGATCTTCCCTATCGTATCGGGCAGCTCGACGCGCGTCAGCGTCCCACAGCTGGAAAACGCACTTTCGCTTATCTCGGTCACGCCGTTCGGTATTGAAACGGCTTCAAGGCTTTCGCAGCCCGAAAACGCGTGATTACCGATACTTTGAACGCCCTTGGGTATATTCACGGATTCAAGACTCCTGCATTCGAGAAACGCGTAATCGCCAATGCTTTGAACGCTGTCGGGAATATCCACCGCTTTCAGCTTTCCGCACCCAAGGAAAACCCCATATTTTATTTCGGTCACTCCGCGCGGGATATTTATCTCCTCAAGACAAGAGCAATACCAAAAAACGCATTCGCCGATCTCGGTCACGGATTCGGGAATATCCAACTTCACCAAACTTGAACACTGTCCAAACGCTCTGGACTTGATCGCCGAAACGCCATCGGGAATATTGATCTCCTCCAGCGAGTTCATCTGAAGAAACGTGTGACTTTCAATGCTTTTGAGCGTGTTTGGCAAAGTTATTTTCGTGATCGCTTTTAAAACGTCTTTCCGCTCGGGTGTTGTTCTGACCGCTAACGGAGATAACGCCCAATCCTCGATCATCGTTACTGTGCCTTTTCCGATCTTCTCCGGAACCGTGATCTCCGTCCGCTTGCCCTTGTATCCCGTGATAACGATCGTGCCGTCATCTTGCTTTTTGTAATTCCAAAGCCCTTTCAGCACTGTCACGGAATCAGGCGCGGCATTCAGCTCGCGTTCGGCTTTTTTCTCGGCTTTATCGCGCTCCTTTTCCAGATCAAACGCGCGTTTTTTATAGTCGATAAGCCACGCGGCACATTCGGTCTTGTCATGTTGCCTTGCGTATTCGATCAGCTCGTCCAACTGCTTTGCAAGCCTGAGCAAGCCGTGCTCCGCGGCGATTTCCAGAAGCTCGACCGAATGATTGTTAATTATCTGTTGAAGCGTTTGTTTTTTCGGAATTTTCTTGTTATCGAAGCAGTCGAGCACGCATTTGAAGACCTCGGCGCTGTAAAACTCTGGAATTTTTGATCCAACGGTTTCGGTATAACAAATGGGCTTGCCAAGCTCCGCATAAAGATTACGGATAACCGAAATAAATTCCCGGGGCGAATATTTTGAAAGATTAAAGTTGAAATTATACCAATCCATGCCGTATTTTTGGTAATTCGCATTACTTCCGCCGCCAATTGTGAGCACATCCTTGATATGATCGGAAAGCGTGATCCCCTCGGCTCTCAGCCGCTCGATCTCCGCCGTATTGTTTGCTCTTATGGCGACGTATAGCTTGTCGGATTTCGCTTCTTCCGACCAATAACCGGCAACCCCGGTCGAGTTGTTTTCTTCGATCATAATTTCTCCGATCTCAAATGATTATGGATCAATTTTCCTTGTAAACGAACGGGATATTGTTCCGCTTGCAGTATTTCTCCGCATAGCTTTTCGGAGTTACCACCGCCGTGACGTTCGGGCAATTATAGAAGATAGTCCTCGGCTCAATGCCCTTTTGCGTATAGTTCTTTGCCTTTTCAAGCGACGCGGGCAGCACTATCCTTTCAAGCGCGGCACAATCCGCGAACGCCGTCTCGCCGATCTCCCGCACACCCTCGGGGATCACAATCTCTTTAAGCGACAAGCACCGCAAAAAAGCGGATCTGCGGATCTTCACGATAGTATCCGGCAATTCAACGCGCGTTAATTTCTCACAGTCGGAGAAAGTATAGTCTTGAATTTCGCTTACACCGTTCGGAACGATTATGGTTTCAAGGGC
>JAIEDJ010000006.1 GCA_029068025.1 Oscillospiraceae bacterium
AAAGACACGCAACGTCGATCAGGCGGACGAGCTGGCTTCGGATATCATCTGCGAGGTCTACCGCTCGTTTTTGCGCGGCAGCGATATCGTCAATGTTGACGGATACGTTTACCGTATCGCGCGGAACGTCTGGGCGAAGTATGTTCGGCGGCTCACCGAGAACAGGAGCTTTGAGGACATCGACAATGTTGTGATACCGTATTACGACAAGCGCGAGGACGAGAACTCCGAGGCTATCGAGGCACTGCGCCGCGAGATAGGCTATCTTTCCGACAGACAGCGGCTGATCGTGTATATGCACTATTACGCGGAGCTGCCCGTCGGCGAGATCGCAAAGCGGCTGAATATCTCCGCAGGCACCGTAAAATGGCACTTGTCCGACGCACGGACCAAACTGAAAGAGGGTATAACCATGACTATCAACGAACAGAATTTAGAGCTTAATCCCGTCAGATTCCCGGATATGGGACATTGGGGAAGCCCCGGCTCTACGGGCGAGACTATGGATATGTTTGACACTCGTCTTAAGCAGAATATCGCGTTCTCGTGCTATTGGCAGCCGAAAACGCTTGAGGAGATTGCACGGGAGGTCGGCGTGCCGCAGGTGTATGTTGCGGACGACCTTGAAAAGCTGGTCGACTACGCGTATATCGACAAGCTAGACAACTCAAAAAACCCGAAATACCGCACCAATATGCTGATAACCGACGAGAGTAAATGCGGAAATACAAACGCACTTATGGACAAAGCGGCGGATTATCTTTGCGAAAAATATTTCCCCGAGATATTCCGCAAGTTCGAGGACGACCCCGACCTCTGGGGATTCCGATGCGCCGACGGCGATCTCAACTTTTTGAAGTACAATCTAGTCTTCGCCTGCATAATGAGCTTCGAGGACATTGAGACCGTTAATTCTGATGAGTTCTCGGTAAAGCGTCCCGACGGCGGCGACTTTATAGCATATGCGACCGTTACCGACGACACGGCTCAGCAGCCGTGCGGAGAGTTTCCGTATTGGGCGTGCGGTTATATGAACCGCGCTTCAAGCTCGCGCACCGAGAACGGCGACCGCGAATTTTATGCGCTCTCCGTCGACTGCCGATATTCGGACAGAAACGGCTACTGGCGCGACAACCTCACATCGGATTGGGATACGCTCGTGAAGTTTATGAACGGCGGAAAAGACGCGCTTACTCCCGACGAATACAAACGCATTTGCGACAAGGGGTATATTCACGATGGAAAAGTGCAGCCCGTTATTTTCAAGGCGGAACTTGCCGAGGGTGAATGGCTCGGCGGCTCTATAATGCGCTTTTTACAGAAAAAACTCCCCATGACCGAGGAGCTGAGAGGATTCGCAAAATCGCTTGACGACGAACTTTTCGAGCTGCAAAAAAACGCTTATCCCGAGCATATGCGCCGCGCCGCGAAAGCGTCATACTGCACCAATCAGATAAGCAGCGCACAGCTTGTACCTCGCTGCGTCGAGAAGCTCCTTGAAAAAGGCGAGCTTAAGCCGCTGACTGATATTCAGCGCAAGTCGGTATTCTCGATTGTTTATATGCGCAGCAAATAAAAGCTTTACCTTATCATTGGCACATCTCCATAAAAGCGCCCCGTCAAGACAATGCCTTGACGGGGCGTTACCTTATATTTTTACCGTAATGACCAGTTTTTCGCCGCGTATTTCCGCGGAAATACTGCCGTGCATCTGCTCAACAAGCAGCTTCGCTATCGACAAGCCCAGACCCGTGGAGTTGCTTCCCGTTTCGACCGTGTAGAACCTGTCGAACAGGCGCTCCGCCGATATTTTCTCGGGTTCGTTCGCGGTGTTGGCAAACTCTATCTCGCAGCGTTCCCCGACCTCCGTCATCGTTATGAACAAATCGCCGCGCGAGTACTTCAGCGCGTTTGTGATAATGTTCCCGAAAACTCTCGTCAGCGCGGACTTGTCGGTGATACGCTCGACCCTGTTCTCGGTAATGCTTATCTCGGGAGTTATCCCGCTGCCCGATATCGCGCCGTAAAACGCGGCAAGGCTCTCCTCCAGAACGTCGTTCACGCACAGCCGCTCCAACTCGAACTCCTTTGCCGCCGCAACCACCGAATACCTGAAAAGCTCCTCGGTGAGCTGCTTCATAAGCTCCGTGCGGTTCTCGATCTGCTCCAGATACTGCCGTACCGCCTCGCTCATCTCCTCGCGCTCCAAAAGATCGATATATCCGCATATAGCCGTCAGCGGAGTGCGCAGATCGTGGGAGATATTCGTCACCGCGTCCTTAAGCTCGGTGTCTCCCTGTTTGCATAACCTCCGCTCCTCGCGCAGCTTGGAAAGCTCCTCGTTCAATGCCGCCGCAAGCGTCCTCATATCCTTATCCGCCGACGAGATGTCTATAAGCGTATTGGTGTCCTCGGACAGCTTTTCCGAGAGCTTCTCCGTGATCTCCCGCGCGGACTTCTTCATCAGAATACACTTGACCGCGAAAAACAGCGCTGCTGCGGCGCATACTATACAAATCACATAAA
>JAIEDJ010000061.1 GCA_029068025.1 Oscillospiraceae bacterium
ATGAGAGCATATGTCACGTTGGATGTCAATATGCTGTTAAAGCGCGTTATCAAGCAGGGCGGGGGACTTAAGGAAGGCTTTTCGGCTGCTGTTCATAAGTTCGCGATGAAGTATATCTGCGATGGACTGATACTGACAAATTACTACACGGCCGATTCTGATGAGCTGCACGCGGAATATCTGCGGTCGGGGTCGGGTATCGGCTATGAGAACTGGCTCTACGAAACAAACCGCTATATTATGCGTACCGTCAGCGAGGTTATCCGAAAAACTACTTGTACAACCGCGGTCGGGCTTTACATAGAAGATATGTGGGCAAATTCTTCCGTTAATGAACAAGGCTCGGATACATCCGATGATTTTCAGGCGCTGTATGACGGCTGCTGCGATACAAAAGCGTATATTGAACAGGGATTCGCGGACTTTATCCTGGTAAAGGCGGAAGGCTCCACCGACAGTGCAGCTTTGAATTACAGCAAAGTCGTTTCGTGGTGGAATGAACTCTCATCAAAGAGCGGCGTGAAGATGTACGTTTGTCATCTCAACGAGAACATCGGAAATGTAGATGGCTGGCGCGAGGATCAGCTTTTAAAGCAGCTTGCCGCGCTGGAGGATCTCAGTGGGATCGGCGGAAGCGCGTTCAACTCCTTTGCGGCGCTGAACGAAAATAAGCTGGACAGCACCACAAAGCTGATCGCGTACTTTAATGATCAGATAAACACCGGTTCTTTGTCCAAGGAGCTGGAGATCTCTTCGCCCGCAAAGCGGCAGTATACCACCACCGACAGCAGCGTCAAGTTCCAGGGAACGTTTGACGAAAATTTTGACGTTTACTTCAACGGTGAAAAGATCATTCTCAATGAGGTGGGTACGTTCTTTATTGAGAAACATCTGAATGCCGGCAATAACTACTTTACCATTGAGCATAAAGGCGAGAAGATGGACTATGTGATCAACCGCTATATCGACGTTATCCAATCGGTCGAGAATATCGGCGATATCACAGTTGAGGGCGGCACACGCATTGAGCTTTCCGCTATCGTTTACAGCGGATCGAATGTTTCGGCATCGATAAACGGAGATTTGATCCACATGAATGCAAAGCAGTCATCGGATAAGGTGTCCGCAAACGGTTCTTATTCGGAGTATGTGGGCTATTACACCGTGCCGGACGGTATCATAGGCAAGGAACAGAAGCTCGGAAAGATAACGTATTACGCAGTTTATAATGAGCCGGGAAGCAAGATGCAGGATGAATACGAGTGGGGCGGCACCATTACCGTTGAGGCCAAGCCGGAGCCGCCGAAAACCGATATCAGCTATGAGATAATCGATCAGTCTACAGCCGGTTCCGGTGAGATAGTCGGAACGATGGATCCTGTTGTTACCGAATACGAAACCGTTAAGTATATCAAGGTACTCAATGATTACACGCACGTGTATGACGCCAAGACAACGGGTACTGCTCCTTCGCCGGTATTCAGCGAGATGCCCGCGAATACCTTGGATTACTACAAGTCCTCTTACAAGTCAGATAACGTAGAATACTATATTTCGACGACCGGAAGGAGATACCGCAAATCCGATGTAAAACTGATCACCGATAAGGGCATCGGCGATAACGCATTGGTGGTGAAGTCCGTCGGAAATATGAAGAGCGGCAAGAGCTTTATCGAGATCGGGCTTGATCTGAGAGTGACCTTTAACGTTACTGTTGACGAGCAGTATCATACCGAGGCCTACGGTCAGTACGGCGTTTCCAAGTTTGACGCGCAGTACGTTTATATCACGTTTGACAATGTTACTTCGGTAACTAAGCTGCCGGATTTCTCCAACTGTTCCATGTTCAGCGAGGGCAAGTGGGAGACGATCACCGAAAACGGAGTTCCCAAGTTCCGTATGAAGCTCAAGCTGCGCCAGGCGGGTATCTATAGCGGTGTTGCGGCGGAATACAACGGCAAAACGCTTATGCTGACATTTAACATCCCCACACCAACATTGGCGGGCAAGGTCATTATGATCGATCCGGGTCACGGATGGAACAACGTGGATCCGACTGTTTGGGATCCTGGAGTTGTCGGCGTAGTTACTGAGCAGGAGATAGCTCTTGCAGTTGCCAAGAAGCTGGAAGCGAAGCTTACCGAGATGGGCGCGACGGTAATTCGTCTGCACACCGAGGAGAAGCACTATTGGGTCAATGTACGTGCAATGGAGGGCGTCAAGAACGACGTTGATATGTACGTTTCGCTGCACTGCAACGGTTCGACAAGCGCAAGTGCTTACGGAGTTGAGGCATATTACTTTACGCCGTTTTCGCAGCCGCTTGCGGAGTATATCAACAACAATCTTGCGTCACTGTGGAACAATACTTTCTACGGAGACGGAACAAATACTAACAGAGGCGATAAATACAGCTATTACCACGTAACGCTTGAGCAGAGCTTCCCGTCGGTTCTTGTTGAGATGGGATTTGCGTCCAACAAGAAGGAATGTCTGATCATGGCAAATCCGGATAATCAGACATTGCTGGCGGACAGAATTGCCGACGGTATCAAGAGCTACTTCACAAGAAGCAATCTGACAAATTGATAGTCTCTAATAACAAAGATCTCCTCCGCATATGCGGGGGAGATTATTTGTCTTTTTTAATAAAGCAAACGTCCGCGAAGTCACAGACAACGCGGACGCTTAACATTATTTACGATCTTATCAGAAAACCGTCGCGAGCTTTACAGCCTTTACAACGTTTCCTTCAGCATAGAATTCATTGGAATCAAGAAGAGCCTTCAGTGTGATCTTGCCGTCAGCGAACGCAGCGGCGTTTGCCACGCTGAGAGAAACTCTGAAGTCCTTTGCGTCATAGGTATGAGGGGAAACGGTAACCTTTCCGTTGTCGATCTCAATATACATTTTCTTGGAGCCGTCCTCAAATCCCCATACCTCAATATCAACAGCAACCTTTTCCTTGATCGCGGCTGCCTTGGTCTTGGAGATCTTCTTTTC
>JAIEDJ010000062.1 GCA_029068025.1 Oscillospiraceae bacterium
GCCAAGCGCGATCTCCTTGCCGTGTTGGGTGAAGAATTTCCCGTAGATGTTTTTCAGCTTGAAGTGATACTCTTTGAAAAACGACGGCTCGTCGGTATCGCTGCCGTCGCTGACCGTCCCGTCCGCGTTCAGCGTATACAGCGGTTCGTCGACCGCACCGCGGTACATCAGCGAACGCGCCATTCCCACAGCGCCCGAAACGTCGATCTTATCCGCGTCAAACAGTATCCTCGCCTCAATGCTCTGCGGAGGATTTCCGCTCCTGAAACGGTGAGTATACACGCAGTCGCGGACGTGAGCCGCGCGTTCCTCTGTCCAGCCTATCCCGATCAGAAAGTCATAAGCTTTTATGCTGCCGACCTCCGCATGGCAGAGCTTCGGGTTCGCGAATTGCTCCGGTCTGCCGATATCGTGCAGCAGACAAGCAGCCGTCAATATCTCAAGATCGGCGGACGGCTCACTCTGCGCAATATCGAGCGCAGTATACAAAACGCGGTAGATATGCTCCCTGTCATGCGCCGAATCGCGCATACATTCCAGCATATACTTTTCGATTTTGTCGTAATCCTTCATATTTCCTCCGAATAAAAAAACCGCTCTCAACAAAAGTCAAGAGCGGTCTGATGTTTGCGTTAAAGCATTAAGTGAGTTTAATTACTTAAGCTCGATCTTAGCGCCTGCCTCTTCGAGCTTAGCCTTGAGCTCTTCAGCCTCAGCCTTAGCAACGCCTTCCTTGATAGCCTTAGGAGCAGCCTCAACCAGCTCCTTAGCCTCCTTCAGACCGAGACCGCATACATCCTTAACTGCCTTGATAACAGCCATCTTAGCGTCGCCGAACGAAGCGAGGATAACGTCAAACTCGCTCTCTTCTCCTCAGCAGCGCCGCCTGCAGCAGCACCGCTCGCAGCGGGAGCAGCAGCAACAGCGGCAGCGGATACGCCGAACTCTTCCTCGAGTGCCTTTACAAGTTCGTTAAGCTCAAGAACAGACAGTTCCTTAACTTCGTCAATAATTTTAGTGATCTTCTCAGAAGCCATGATATTTACCTCCATAATATGTTTTTTGATTTTGTTATGCGGCCTTATGCCGCGCTTTCGGACGGGCGAAACGGTTCGCCGCCGGTGTTAAGCAGACGCTTCGTTCTGCTTCTTTTCGATCTCGCTGATGGCGATCGCCAGACGCTGGATCGGGCTTTGCAGCATAAATACGAGCTGCGAGAGCAGGGTCTCCTTGGACGGGA
The DNA here is from genome assembly GCA_029068025.1 of Oscillospiraceae bacterium. GTDB lineage: Bacteria > Bacillota > Clostridia > Oscillospirales > Ruminococcaceae > CAG-115. The sequence continues at coordinate 1,241 of JAIEDJ010000062.1, forward strand.
GCTTGGCGTAGGCCTCAACCTCTTCCTTGCTGATGACCTTGCCGTCTACAAAGCCGAGCTTGATGGAGAAGGTTCCGTTGGAGCCTTCAGCCTTCTTGTGGAGCAGCTTGGGAGCAACAATGATATCCTCTTTCGAGAGAGCGATGGCGGTAGTGCCGGAAAGTGCGGGTTCAAGACCGTCAATGCCTGCTGCCTCGGCTGCGCGCTTGAGCAGGGTGTTCTTTACAACAAAGTACTCTACGCCGTTTTCACGAAGATCTTTTCTGAGCTTGGTGTCGTCCTCAACGGAAATTCCCTTGTAGTCAACGAGCACACCGCCTGCCGCGTTCTTCAGCTTTTCAGCCAGATCGGCAACGAATTGCTGCTTTTGAGCAAGTACAGACTCACTGGGCATGATCAAATCCTCCTTTTCAAAAAATTGTAAGAATTTGCTGTCCAAAATAATAAAACCCCTCGGTTCAAGACAGAAGGGCAGATAGATATTCCTGATCTATCCATTCCTCGGCAGGCGCGGAAACCGCATTATAGCCGTGCTTTTAAAGCATTGACCACCTGCTGTCTTTAGAACAGCAAGTTAATTATAGCATAACAGAAATGATTTGTCAAGTACTTTATGAAAATTTTATGAAAAATATTGTAATTTTTAAAAAAGTATGATACAATATATAAAGTGCGGCGGCTTCGCCGCCCCAGCTTGTATAAAAACCCTCTCCGAGGGTAGGGGGAGGGGATATGCGGGGCTTCGCCCCGCGCCCCATCAAAGGGCTTCGCCCTTTGAAATCCCAAAATAAGTACTTTTTCTACAGCCTGCGGCGGCTTCGCCGCCCGATTTTGACGAAAATTGATATTTTATATATTTTGATTGAGGAACGATTTATGGCACAGACAAAAAACGGCGCAAGAGTTATCCTTCTTGACGAGATCAGGGGGTTCGCCATCCTTTGTATGGTTGTATACCACACGATGTATCAGCTGAAATACAGCTTTAAGGTTGATGTTCCGATCTTTTTTGAGAGCTGGTTTGATATTATACGCAATATTTTTGCGGGAGCGTTCATATTTATATCGGGAGCGATGTGCCGCTTTTCGCGGAACAACCTCAAGCGCGGTGTGCAGTGCTTTTTTCTGGGAATGCTCATAACGTTTGTCACTCCGCTGTTCAGCAGTTCCTACATAACATTCGGAATTTTACATTTTATGGGAATTTCGATGATGATATATGGAATTTTTGAGGGAGCGTTCGAGAAAGTTCCGGGTTTTGTCGGGATTACACTCTGTGCGGTGCTGATGACACTTACTTGGAATGTTTCCACTATCCACGCTGTCTGGGTGAACAACCAGATAGTCGTGGATTCGTATGGCTACGTCGGGCTCAAGGGACTGTTTGAATGGCATATTCCGGCAAAAGCGTATCAGATCGGGGTATTGTTCCCGTTTGGAATGTTCAATCCCGGCGAATTTCGCTCTGAGGATTATTTTCCGCTGCTGCCGTGGTTCTTTATTTTCCTCGGCGGAAGCTACTTCGGTGAGTGGGCGAAAAACGGTTCGCTGCCGCGCTTTTTCTATAATTCACACGTGAAATGGCTTGCTGCTGTGGGAAGGTATACTATTTGGGTTTATCTGCTGCATATTCCGCTGATAATGGGTATATGTACGCTGATTTTCCGCTGATTTCCGATAATTACTTATTAATTCGGAAACTATTTGCGCTTGAAAAAATGAGAAAAGTATAGTATAATTATTAAAGCGTGTTGTATGGTGCGCTTGATGATTTCAAAAATTTGACATTTTTGTTTTGACATAGTATGGAAAGGAAGTTGTTGTTTTATGAATAAAACGGTCGTTGTTCCCGCTATCTCACTGCGCGGACTTGTGATCTTTCCGACGATGATACTGCATTTCGACGTTGGCAGGGAACGCTCGGTGAACGCGCTTAAAGCTGCGGCGGCGGGCGACGGACAGATATTTCTTGTTGCTCAGAAGGATCCCGCGGACGCTGCTCCGACGGAAAACGACATTTACTCCGTCGGCGTGGTGGGTCAGATAAAGCAGCTGCTCACAACTCCCGACGGTTCCACAAGAGTGCTGGTCGAGGGGCTTTACCGCGCGAAGGTCGTGCGACGCGCTTCTTCTCCCGATTATCTCAGATATGAGGTCAAACAGTATAACTCGCACGGCACAGCGCTCACGGAGACTTCCGCTGCCGCCGCAAAGCGCGCTCTCAAGCGGTCATTTGACAGATACGCTCAGATAGCTCCGAAGATGGCTACGGAGCTGTACGAGGGGATCATGGCGGAGGAGGACTGCACGCGGCTGTTCGATATGATCGTGTTCAATGTCGTTCTTAAGCTGGAGGATAAGCAGAAGCTGCTGGAGACCAACGGCGTTCTGCGCAGGATCAAGCTGCTTATCGCAATGCTTGACAACGAGATCGAGATCATGATCGCCGAGATGGATATTCAGGAGCAGGTTCGCGAGCAGGTCGATAAGAATCAGCGCGAATACTACCTCCGCGAACAGATGAAAGCTATTTCACGTCAGCTCGGAGACGGCGAAAATCCCATGGAGGAGTCCGACGCTTACATAGAAAAGATACTCGAGCTGGGGCTTCCGGAAGAAAGCGAGGAAAAGCTCATCGAGGAGGCTTCCAAGCTCAGCAGAATGTCGGGATCCTCTCAGGAATCGGCGGTGCTGCGCAACTATCTTGATACCGTGCTTAGTCTGCCTTTCAATACGCGGACAAAGGATAAGCTGAACATTCCCGCGGCTCAGAAGCTGCTAGACCGTTATCACTACGGAAGTGCAAAGGTGAAGGAGCGCGTTTTGGAAACGATTTCCG